>DATDAG010000253.1:0-12446 GCA_036525495.1 Anaerolineales bacterium | reverse complement strand
CAATCACAGGCTCTTTTGATATTTGGTGACGATTGTCATGTTGACATATGATAGAGGGTGGGTGTATATTTGACATACCCCCACCCCCTAGGGGGGGGTAAGAGATCCCGAACAAGAGAGTCTGGAATTTAGAGGTAAACGACAATGGACCATGATAAAACACTGCAAAGACTGAAGACCATTGAAGGACACATGCGTGGCATTATCCGCATGGTGGAAGAGGATGCCTACTGCATCGATGTCATCCGCCAGATCCAGGCGGTAGATGCGGCCCTTAACAAGGTTAGCACGCAGATATTGGCTAACCACCTCAACTCATGCGTCATTACTGCCATTAAAGGGGGTGATGCAGATGAACGGGAGAAGGTGATTAAAGAGATCACTGAAGTATTTGAGATGTCAGCCAAAGTATAGAGAGGAGGTGGTTTCTTGGATGTTTTATCGGCTGTCGGCAGAAATTTTAAAAGCTTCATTTCTAATGAAAGGAGAATGAAATGAAAAAAATGTTGTTCATATCACTTGTTCTTGTATTTGCTATGGCAGGATGCGGCGGGGCATCCCAACCGGTGACTGAAGTTACTGTCGTTGCTTCCGATTTTGCTTACACTCCGAATATGATTTATGTGCCTATTGGTGAGGAAATCACGATCACATTCCGTAATGAGGGCCAGGTTGAACACGATTTTGTTGTCGCTGAAATAAGCCTTGCGGATGCGGACGATCATACGGATGAAGACATGGACGAACATGTAGAAGGGGAAGGTGAGCATATGGATGAAAGTACAGATGAGCATACACAAGAAGGGGAACACATGGAAGAAGAAATGGATATGGATGAACATGAAGAACATGCAGACTATCCCATCCATGCTTTGATCCAGCCTGGTGACTCAGCTACGATCAAATTTACTGCGCTCGAGACCGGGGAATATGAGATCTTCTGCACTGTTCAAGGACATAAAGACGCGGGCATGATCGGCACTCTTGTCGTCGTTGCCCAGGAATAAATCAACTCACAATTCAAGGAGCAATAAAAACATGACCACAGTAACCTACACCGTCCCCGCCATTTCATGCGGACACTGCACCCACACAATCGAGACCGAAGTGGGTGAGTTGGCTGGAGTTCAGTCCGTGAAAGCCGAAATGGACACCAAGAAAGTGACCATCACCTTTGGTGACCCCGCCAGCGAAGATAGCATCAAGACATTGCTGGCTGAGATCAATTACCCTGCCGAGGGATTGATCACTTTGTAATATCAAGACCCGATAGGTTTTCCAATCCAGTCGGGTCTATGGAAGTGAAATGAGCAATACAAAACAACTTACCCTACCAATTACAGGCATGACCTGCGCTAATTGCGTCGCCACTGTCGAGCGCAACCTCAAAAAGCTGGACGGCGTGGAGACTGCAGTTGTCAACCTTTCCTCCGAGCGGGCGACAGTTGATTTCGATGCGGCCAAACTCAAAGTGACCGATTTCATCGCACGCGTGGAACGCGCAGGCTACGGCATCGCAACAGGCAAAGCCGACCTTATCATCAAGCGCCTCGCGGACGATAATGATGCGCGTCGTCTCGAAACAGCATTGCAAAAACTCGATGGCGTGCTCGAAGCACAGGTCAATTACGCCAGCGAAAAAGCACGTGTGCAATACATTCCGACCATCGTCACGCAAGCCGAACTCCGCCGTGCGGTGGCGTCCGCCGGCTTTGAAGCTGTTGAACTCGGCGGCGAAGCGGAAGACGCCGAAGCGGCAGCCCGCGAGCGCGAGATCAACGAACAATGGCGTTTGCTCATCATCGGTCTGATCTTCACCGTGCCGCTCTTCGCCTTCTCCATGCTGCGCGATTTTGAGATCCTCGGTCATTGGGCGCACGAACCGTGGGTGAACATCGCCATGCTCATCGTTGCCACACCCGTGCAGTTTTATGTTGGCTGGCAATATTACGTTGGCGCGTTCAAGGCCCTCCGCAACCGCTCCGCCAACATGGATGTCCTCATCGCGATGGGTTCCTCCGCCGCATACTTCTATTCGCTCCCGATCACCTTCGGACTTCTTGCGGGTCACGTCTACTACGAGACAGCCGCGGTCATCATCACACTCATCAAACTTGGGAAGTTTCTGGAAGCCCGCGCAAAAGGACGCACCTCTGAAGCGATCAAAAAGCTGATGGGACTCCGTGCCAAGACTGCCCGCGTCATACGTGACGGGGAGGAGGCTGAGGTCTCAATTGACTCTGTCCTCGTCGGGGACATGGTCCTCGTCAAACCTGGCGAGACGATTCCCGTGGATGGCGTGGTGGTCGAGGGGCGCAGCGCCGTGGACGAATCCATGCTGACAGGTGAGTCGCTGCCAGTTGAAAAGAAACAGGGCGATACCGTCATCGGCGCAACGTTGAACAAACTCGGTATGTTGAAATTCGAAGCGACCAAGGTTGGCAAAGAGACTGCTCTCGCTCGTATCATAAAACTCGTTGAAGATGCTCAGGGAAGCAAGGCGCCGATCCAGAAACTGGCGGACCAGGTCTCGGCTGTGTTTGTGCCGATTGTGATTGTAATTGCTCTTGCTACGTTTGCGGGCTGGTACTTCATCGGCGATCAAGGTGATTTCACACGCGCTCTCATCAACATGGTAGCTGTGCTTGTCATTGCCTGTCCGTGTGCGATGGGACTTGCCACGCCGACAGCCGTCATGGTGGGGACGGGCAAAGGCGCAGAGTTGGGGGTGCTGTTCAGGAATAGTGAAGCGTTGGAACGGGCGGGGAAGGTTTCAGTTGTTGTTCTTGATAAGACTGGAACGATTACTAAGGGACAACCTGCTGTCACCGATATTGTCACCAGTCACCAATCTCCAATCTCTAATGATGAACTTCTTCGTCTTGCCGCAAGCGTTGAGCGTGGCTCCGAACACCCTCTCGGCGAAGCGATCTGGGCGGAGGCAACGGCTCGCGGGTTGAGTTTGGTGGACCCTGCTGGGTTCAAGGCAGAGGTTGGGCATGGCGTGCAGGCTGAGGTTGAGGGAAGAAGCGTTGCCGTAGGCAATATCCGCATGATGGAAACGAATAACTACCCCCTCAACGGACTTGAATCCGATGTGGCTCGCCTGCAATCCGAAGCGAAGACGGCAATGCTCGTTGCAGTGGATGGAAAAGTTGAAGGCATGATTGCCGTGGCAGACACGTTGAAGGATAGTTCTGCCGAGGCGATTGGCGACTTGCACCGCATGGGGTTGAAAGTGGCAATGATCACGGGCGATAATGTGAAGACTGCCGAGGCGATTGCGAAGCAGGTTGGCATCGATGTGGTGCTGGCTGAAGTATTGCCAGAAGGAAAATCCAGCGAAGTCAAAAAACTTCAATCGTCCATGATCAATGGTCAATCGTCTGTCATTGCGATGGTGGGCGACGGTGTGAATGACGCTCCTGCACTCGCACAAGCCGACGTGGGTATTGCGATTGGGACGGGAACCGATGTTGCGATGGCGGCAGCGCCAGTGACGTTGATGAGCGGCGACCTGCGCGGTGTTTCGCGGGCGGTCAACCTTTCACGTAAGACACTGCGTACGATCAAACAGAACTTGTTCTGGGCGTTCTTCTACAACGTGGTGCTCATCCCTGCCGCCGCGCTTGGATATTTGAATCCGATGCTCGCCGCTGGCGCGATGGCGTTCAGCAGTGTGTTCGTGGTGACGAATAGTCTGCGACTTCGTAAAGCGATAATCTAATACAAACGGGTCAGGTTTCCCTGACCCGTTTGTTGATGGGACGCTCTGGAAGGAAATCATCGTGAGGCTGACTTCTTCACACCGAAAATGGTGGCTGGCTTTCCTATTGGTATACGGAGCTTTTGTCTTTCTTCCGTTCACTGCTCCTGTTCTTATGAATTGGAAGCTGGATGGGTTGGGGAAAGCGGTTTATTTCTTTTACAGTTTTTTCTGTCATCAATTGCCTGAGCGTTCCCTGTTCTTATTTGGCGAGAAATGGATGTACTCGTTCAGTGAGATCAGCGCTGTCTGGCAGAATACGGATAACCCCATGATCCTGCGGCAGTTCATCGGCACAACCGATATGGGGTGGAAGGTTGCCTGGTCGGATAGGATGATCTCCATGTATGGAGGGGTCTGGCTGGCAGGCTTGATCTGGGGATTGGTCCAAAAACGCCTCAACAAGGTTTCGATCTGGGTTCTTATCCTGTCAACTCTGCCAATCATTCTGGACGGTGGGATGCACATTCTTAGCGATCTCAACGGACTTACAAGCGGATTTCGCTTTACCAACGATTGGCTTGCAATATTGACGAATCATGCCTTTGCTCCTTCCTTTTATCTGGGCGATGCATTGGGGTCGTTCAACTCATGGATGCGGTGGGTGACAGGTCTGTTGTTTGGATTTGGATTGGTCTGGTGGGCATTCCCTTATATTGACGAGAGTTTTCGATATCAAAAAAGATTAAACCTTGATTAAGACAAAGCAGGTCATTATTCGTGGTTTTAGGTGTGCAATATCACTGATGCTTTAACGCCCGAAAAAATATAATGCAAGTGTGGAAAAGGATTTAAAATGATGAGTAAAATACTTCCCTTATTCGTAGTTTTCTCGATACTGATCGTAACCAGTTCGGCTTGTTCCACTGCGGAAGAATCCGACCTGCACATGATGTCTTTGGACGAAATGCCGATGGATGTTCAGTCCGCGCCTGTGACGGTGCAGCAAGCCTATCAATTCGCGGCGGCGAACCCTGATGTAACCCAGCATATTCCATGCTATTGCGGATGCGGGAACATCGGTCACACCTCGAATTACTCGTGCTACGTCTCGCACGTGGACGAGAAAGGTGTCATCGCCTTCGATAACCATGCCCTTGGCTGTTCCATCTGCGTGGATATTACTCTTGATGCCATGCGCCTGACTAGGGAGGGGAAGAGTCCGCCCGAGATAAAGGCGTATGTGGATGCGACGTATGCCAAGTACGGCACAACTAACATGCCATAATAAGGCAAGATGTGAAGACAAAACTGATCGTCTGGCTTCTCCTTGCTCTGGCGGTGATTACGGTCGCGTTTGTGCCGATTCCGTTTTTAGGCAAATCTACTATTCCTGTATCCCATACTTTCCGAATTGATGCTGATCAATTTGCTTATGAGCCTGCGGAGTTGCAGGTCAATCCTGGCGACACAGTGACCATTGAACTCGTCTCCACTGATGTGGTGCATGGACTATACGTGGACGGGTATGATGTCTCTGTCGAAGCGGATCCAGGTCAGACGGAGCAGTTGACCTTTATTGCGGATAAACCTGGTTCGTTTCGTTTTCGCTGTAACGTCACCTGCGGCGCCATGCATCCGTTCATGATCGGCAAATTGACGGTTAGCTCGAATGACTGGCTCTTTCGTTCGGTGGGATTGGCAGTTCTTGCTTTTATCGGCAAGCTCATTTTGACAAGCCAAAGAGGTTGAACCCATCATGGCAAAGATCGAACTCACTCGAAACACTTTCTTGAAAAACGCTTTGAAGAATCGCTTTCTCCAGCTGGCAATATTCATTGTCATGCTGGCTGGATACATCTTTGCCATCCTTGCGAGTTTGATCGGGACGCCTGTTGGGAGTCACAATTTCAGCATTGTCTTTGTGTGGATCGCGTGGTGGGCGATATTGATCCTTGTGGCGGTTCCATTCTTCGGACGAGGTTGGTGTGCTGTTTGCCCGATCCCTCTCCCTGGCGAGTGGATGCAGCGCGGTGCGATATTGAATCCGCCGCATAAAAGACCTAAGTGGCTTAACCTGCGTGTCCCCAAAATGTTCCGCAACATCTGGATGCAGAATATTTCCTTCCTCCTGCTGGCTTTGTTCAGTAGTGTGCTTCTTACCACTCCGAACGTCACGGGGATCGTTCTGGCGGCGATGCTCTTTGCGGCAATCGGTATAAGTGCCATTTTCGAGCGACGTGCTTTTTGCCGTTATCTTTGTCCCGTGGGTGGATTTATCGGTTTGTATTCTCAAACCGCCCCCATCGAACTGCGGATAAAAGATAAACAGACTTGTGTAAATTGCGAAGGCAAGCCCTGCTATAACGGCTCAGAGGCTGGCTATGGCTGTCCGTGGGATGTTTTCCCTGGCGGGCTGACGAAGAACACGTATTGCGGTCTGTGCATGGAGTGCATCCGCACCTGCCCGCACGATAATATTGGTATCAATCTCCGTCCGTTCTCCGCCGACCTCGCCAAGCCGTCCGCACGCATGGATGAAGCTTTCAAATCCTTCATCATGCTTGGTTCGGCAATGATCTATGCTGGCGTGTTGCTCGGTCCGTGGGGAATGCTCAAGGATGCGGCATACAATGTGGGCACAAGTTCATGGTTTATTTATGTGCTTGTATTCCTTGCAATCATCTTTGTTCTTCTCCCGTCATTTTTTTCATTGAGTTTCGTGAGTGTAGGGAATAATCACTCCTTTAGAAAACGGTTTGCCACTATCTCCACCGCGCTCATTCCTTTGGGCTTGATGTTCTGGGTTGCATTCAGCCTGTCCTTTGTCCTTACGAATGCGACCTATATCTTCGGCGCATTGTCAGATCCGCTGGGGTTGGGGTGGAATCTGTTTGGCACGGCAAATGTACCCTGGCAGCCCATGCTTACATCACTACTAGCCCCTGCACAAACACTTGTTCTTGTCAGTGGCTTGATCTGGTCAATGCGCACGGCGCAGAAAGTTGCAGCAGAAGTTAACGTTTCTGCGATACCTGTGAGCGTGTTCAACCTTATCCTTACACTGTTCATGTTCTGGTTGTTGCTATGAGTCGCTCGGAATTTCTCTCACGCGTATTGGTCATCGTCGCAGTCGTCGGGGCGGTTGGAGCGCCTCTCATCTTCTGGCAGAGAACCCCGCTCATCAATGCGAAGATCGCAGAGGACGGCGGGTGGTCTCCCGACACCATCCACGCGAACGTTGGTGAGCCACTCCATTTGCGTTTCACATCGGATGATGTTGTCCATGGATTTGGCATCGGTCAGATGGATATGCAAAGCGTGGACATCATGCCTGGTAAGGTCACGGATGTCACGTTGAAATTTGATAAGCCGGGGATTTACACCTTCTTCTGCACACGCTGGTGTGGACTCAGCCACTGGCGAATGCGCGGCACGATTGAAGTGACAGGCGCCTCAGATTCACCCGAACCTGCCTCTCCACCCCTATACGTTTCCCTTAACCTCGACATTGACGCTCCGCACGACTCGCCGATCGTTCCAATTCGTCAGCCATCAGCTGTCAGCGGTCAATTATTGGCTGAAAGAAATTCAATCATTTTATCTCATGATGAATATTTGACAAAATCACCATATGAAGTGTTTGATGAGATGAGAAACACTTCACTTACAGATGATGAACGTTGGGGCGTCGTCGCCTATCTTTGGCATTCAAACTCAACGCCTGAATCGCTTGCCAAAGGAAAAGGTCTCTACGCCCAAAACTGCGCCGCCTGTCACGGCGAGACTGGCGGGGGCGACGGCGTCTTTGCCGACGATCTGGCCGCCGCCGGCGAAGCGTCCATGCAAACGATGACCGGTGCCCACAACATGGTTATGCAAACTCCGCCCGATTTCACAGACTCGAAGCGGATGTTGGGTGCAAGTCCCGCCTTGTTGCAGGGCAAGATCCTTCGCGGCGGCATGGGGACAGGCATGCCCATGTGGGGCGAAATTTTTACTGAAGACCAGATCTGGGACTTAATCGCATATATTTATTCGTTCCAGTTTGATTATCAAGGAGTTACTCGATGAGTAAAAACAAAAAATACAAGAAACAAAGAAGAAAAGAATTTCCCCTGCCACTGGTGGTTTTCGGTGGTATTCTGTTGATCTTTGCCGCGATACTATATGCGCGGCAGGGCGGAGGCGGAACTCCGTCCATTGCAGTGGATCAACAACGCATCGATTATGGCGACGTGAAATTCAACGACCCCAAAACGTTTGCCATCAAAATCACTAACACGGGCGATGGAACGTTACGTTTCCAGGAGGAACCGTATATTCAAGTAATGGAGGGGTGTTGACCGCCTCAACTGACCATCGGTTCGATGGTCCTTCAACCTGGCGAAAGCACGATCGTTCAATCTGGCGCATTTTCAATGCACGAAGGCATGGATGGTCCGCATGACTTTGCGGTTCACCTGATAACGAATGACCCCAACAACCCCAATTTGGTGGTGAATGTGTTATCGAATTGGATACCGTAGATTGATAGTCCCTATTTGAATGTCATCAATATATAAATGGATGCGACTCATGTGGTCGACTCCTATTTTGCGGTGATAACCGTGTCCTTCGTTGCCTTCGCCACATACAGTGCATCATCCGCTTTTTTGAGCATGATACTCATTGACGATTCCGCATTTCTTGCGTGGGCGATGCCGACACTGATAGTAAGTTTCAAGGGAGTATTCAATTCATCGAATATCACATTCGAAACATCCTGACGAAGTCTCTCAGCAAGGGCATGCGCATTTTCCTCGTTCGTGCTGGGCAGGATGATGATGAATTCTTCGCCACCCCAGCGCCCGACGATATCCTGTTTGCGGATCGCTTCCTGAAAGATCTTTGCTGATTTGACAAGGGTAATGTCGCCTATCGCATGACCGTGCCTATCATTGATTCGCTTGAAGTCGTCGATATCGATCAACAAGATGGAGAACTCGCCTCCATACCGCTCGATGCGGGACAGTTCCTTTTCGAAGAACGTCTGCACAGCGTAACGGTTTGGAATGCGGGTCAGCGAATCTGTATTGGCGAGGTCGGTCAGGTCTATTTGCAGGCGCTGACTGACTGTGAGTATAAAACCAAGTGTCCACAAGAAACTGATCAGGAAGAGCAGCAAAAAGGTGACAGTTTGGAATGGGATGTTTGAAAAGTTGCTTTCAGGAGGGGAAACAACCGTAGTGAATATTCGGAGGTAGAAAAAAAAGCCATAGATGCTCAACGGGATGATGGTCAGCCATAGACTAAAACTATAAGACTCTTTGCGTGCGCTCCATAATTTGGATACAGCGATAAAGATGCTTGTGCCTATGATAAGTGATGCTCCAATAATTCTTGCGGATACATTGGAAGAAATATAAGTAAAGTAAATAAGAATTGCAAGCAGGAGCAGTGTAAAGCCAATGATGATCTTTTTGCTGTAGGTTCGACCTAAAAAGTGACTGAAAGCGATTTGAAAAAGATTTGGACCCTGCAAAAGAAGAGTATTGGACAACACGACGGTTATCCAATCAGGAAGTATGCCCTGGAGAGTATTCAGAAAAAAACCGAGAGCAATGCTAAGGTTTCCAAGCAATGCGGTCCATACGCCCTTGTATTCCCTGATAAGAATTGCCTGTGCACCGATCGCGGACGCTTGAATGAAGAAGGCAATGGATACCAGGAGAATTGTAGTACGCGTATCAAAGAGAGAAATAAAATCGGACATCTTCTTTGTACATTGTAACTGGTATACTCCATCCATGCCACAATTCTTCACGCTTAATGAAGCAAATAAAGCCTTACAGATCATCCGTCCCATCATGGATGATGTGCAGACAATTCGACAAAAGATACTCGCCAACCAGCCTGATGCCTGGCCTGCGATAGAAAAGTCCGCGGGGAATGGGGGCAATAAAACGATGAGCAGGTTGGTGGAGGATTTCGAGAGACTTGACGCGCTAATTCACAAAGTCCTTGGTACAGGCGCTCAAATCAAGGATATTAATATCGGGTTATTGGATTTTTCAGCCATACGAGATGGCCGTGAAGTATATCTATGTTGGAAATATGGGGAAGATGATATTGCCTTCTGGCACGAAATTGATGCGGGGTATGCAGGAAGACAGCCAATAGAAACGTTTTAGATGACAGTCATTTATAAGGTGACAGCCATCTTTTTTGCAGTTATCTCGCCATTCTCCTCAAGCCCACATACTGCAATATTGCGAACACCAGCACAATATCAGCAATGATCGCGATACCCCATTTGCCCGGTGTGGTGAACGCTACCAGATTGGTAAAGATCAATATTGCGCTTCCGAGAACCCAGACAAGATCTGCATACACAGCGAATTGGGCGAAAGATGTGTTGATCGGTTCAGCTTTTGCAGCGGCGTAGATCTGCCAGCCATAAAGTATTAATCCTGCACCGAGTGCAAGAATAACCCATGAAGCGGATAGACCAAGACAAAATGCGATTGCTTTTGAGAATACGACGAAAGCAAGTCCGCTGGTGAGTGAGAAGATGCTGTTGCCGTAGAGCGCGTTCTTGAGAAGGGATGAATTATTTGTTGACATGTGTGTCTCCTTTGTTTGATATGCCCCATCATACGGATTTCACACTGCCATTTCCACGGAAAGTACTGCCATCTACTGCCAGTTAGAAGTTTTTCTCCCACAGATCATTTGTGATCAACTTTGCAGCCGTATTCTGCCAGTTGTGCAGCGTCCTTTCGGGGACGAAGGATTGGAACCATTCGAGCGCAACCTTTTCGTAGTCTGCCAAATCTTTTTCCTGCGTGCGGCTGTAAGGGCGCAACCCTGTTATATACGGGAAGAACAGCGAGTTATAAAAATGCCATTCATCGGTCGAGTCAAAATTCTTTTCGCTTTGCGGCTTGAGCTTCAGGATCGATTCCGTCAGCACCGATTTCAATTCGTTAGCTCGGTCAAGCGTTGTATCGGGAATACCCCGTTCTTTTATTCTCAAATCAATGGCAGGAAGTTGTGTCAGCGGACTGGATGCAAGGCGATTCAGATTCCCGAAATGACTGAGTGCTCGCCGTGTGAGACGGGACCTTTCCTTTTCACTTAGCTTCGATAGATCTATCCCCGCGTCTTTCCTGGACAAGATAACTGATTCGGTTACGAGGCGCTTTCTCTCCTCCCGAACAGACGGGTTGCGTGAGAACGCGAATCCGTCCAATAGGCTTTGCAGGGAACTGCCGAAGACGGCGATCAGCACGGATGCAAGCACTGTTGTCGTCAGCAGGAGTTTCATTCCGTCAGTAAGACCCGTTTGAATGGCAATCACAAATCCAACCTGCCCAGCGAAGATCAGCACGATGATGGATGTCAACACAAAGGAGCGGGTCATATCAGGTAGAAATGTTTCACCTTCGTCGAATGCGTCAAACCATGCGATGCAGAAGCCGAGCAAGAGCAAGTCTAAACCGATGGCGGGGAATATGTATTCCTGTGGAAGCCAGTCGATAGGAAAGAGTAAGAATCCTTCACCGAGACCAAAGAAGATCGTGGCGGTGATGAGAATGCCAGTGATCTGATTGGGTTGAAATAATGCCAAATAGTCGCGGATCAGAATGAGGGTCCAGAGAAGAGGCGTGATTCCAATAATAAGGGAAATCCAAATATAGGGAAAGTCCTGAGATGCAGATGGGTTGAAGAGAAAGAATATCCCAAGAAGGAGCGTCACTGGGATGAGCAGCCACATCCAAAGTTTGTGGAGGGTGGGGTGGTTGTCGATGATGCGCTGGTCAAGGTGCAGTATCGCGCCGACCCACATGATGGGTGGAAGCAGGCGAAGTGCAAGAGAAATGCTTTCAGCGTTGACGATCAGTGCGGCGGCGTAGAAGAGTACGCCCAATGCCGTATGGCGCAGGCGCGGATGAGTTCCGCGTGTGAGCAGGAAGAGCCCAAGCTAGAGTGATAATGTGAAGGACAGTAACTCTAAAAAGAACATATTGGAATTATACTCATACGACCTCCGTCATTGCGAAGAGGATGTAGTCCGACGAAGCAATCTCCTACACCATGATGGGATTGCTTCGCTGCGCTCGCAATGACAGGATATTCTAAGGAGAAAAATGAATAAAGGTATTTTATATGGAATCGGCGCGTATGCGCTTTGGGGGTTCTTTCCGATCTATTGGAAGTGGTTGCATGATGTACCTGCCCTGCAAGTGATCGGACACCGCATCGGCTGGTCGTTCGTGTTGTTGTTCTTATATGTCGCGGCGCGCGGGCGATGGCGGGAATTTCGCAGCGCGGCAATGAAATGGCGGACAATTGGAATTTATTCGATCGCGGCGGTTTTGCTTTCGTTCAATTGGTTGATCTATGTCTGGGGCGTCAATGCGGGATTCATTGTCGAGACGAGTTTGGGCTATTTCATTAATCCGTTGTTGAGTGTGCTGCTGGGTGTGATCTTTTTGCGTGAACGGTTGCGCCCGATGCAGTGGATTCCCGTTGGGCTGGCGGCTATCGGAGTGGCGTATCTGACATTCGCCTATGGACGTTTGCCGTGGATCGCGTTGTCACTGGCTTTCACCTTTGGTTTTTATGGGTTCGTGAAGAAATTATCTCCGCTCGGTCCATTGATGGGTTTGACTCTCGAAACGGGGCTTGTTTTCCCTGTGTCGGTGATCTTTCTTGCGGTTGTTGGATTCAATGGTTCGGGAGCCTTCCTGGATAG
>DATDAG010000252.1:0-6069 GCA_036525495.1 Anaerolineales bacterium | reverse complement strand
GTCGCCGTAATAGCGCCAGTTGACAACATAGGTGTAGGAACCGAAAAGCACAATCCCCACCATCAGATTCAGCGACCAGAACACAAGCGGTTTCAAACTTCGCCTGCCATACTGCAAAGCGGCAAGCAGAGCCAGCACTGCCAGAACAGGCAGGAGAAGGAAATAGCTTTTCTTTACGCCAACCCCCAGCCCAATACTTATCGCAGAAAGTGACAACAGCGATAACTGTCCATCCCGCAACCCGCATACCAGGAAATACACCGCCGAGATAAAGAACACCGTTGTCACCAGGTCGGTCTGGGTGGTGGTGGATTGCAGGGCAATCAGGGGGAAACTTAGGAACACCAGCGCGGCAAAAACAGATTGACGCAGGTTATACCCGTAAAACCGCGCCATGCTATGGGCCCCCACCGCGGAGACCAGCGCGGCAAGCCATTGGACACTCCCCACCAATTGATCGCCGCCAAGAAACAATAGCGTCCAGTACGTTTGCAATTGGGCATTGACCGGGTACCATACCTGCGTCAACATCGTGGTAGACCAGGGGAGGAAAGAGCCGAGTTGACGCCAAAAGCCGATGCGCGACAAGTGCGTGCTCAAACTGTCTACGTTGTTTTGAGGGATGTAAATGATCTGCGCCAGCGCAAAGGCATATGCCAAACTGACGAATAGCGCCAGCAAAGCCAGTAGCGGTTCACGCTTCAAGCTCTGGACGTTGAATTTGGGCTTCCAGCCTCGGAAAGGTCCCCACAGGGAAGGTTTTCCGAATCGCATCCAAGTCAGCCAGCCAACTCCCCCTAGGAGCATATGACCTGCCAGTACAACCCATTGCCGGTTCAGTAAATGGAAACTACTGGCAGTGATAAGGGTCAATACAGCATTCGCACTGCAAAGCAGGTACAAAGCCATTAACCAGGCAGGCTTGTTCGGTGGTCGAAAAACCGCCGTCCATGGCAGACTCCCCATCAATAGAACGAGCAATGCGAAAAAAAAGAATGGCATTTAACCAACTTGAAGTGCAATCACACAGATATTTCCTTTAATGCTTCGATCACGCGTATTTGGTCTTCGTCGGTCATGTCTGTATAGAAGGGGAGGCGCAGAAGTTGGTCGCTGGCTTGTTCGGTGACAGGACAGTCGCCTTCTTTGCCGCCGAACTTCTCTCCCATAGGCGAAAGATGCAATGGCAGATAATGAAAGACTGCTTGAATCCCGCGATCCTTGAGATGGGCGATCGCCGCCTGGCGCTTCTCGAGGTTTGGGAAAAGTATGTAGAACATGTGATAGGTCTGTTCGCAGTGCGCAGGGACAAAGGGCATCTGTACGTGGTTTTCCTCCGCCCACGCTTCGAGTTCCTTGTAATAAGTCTCCCAGATTTTTTTGCGCTTGGATTGTATCTGGTCGCGCTCTTCGAGTTGGGCAAAAAGGAACGCCGCGAGCATATCAGAGGGAAGATAACTCGAGCCAACGCTGACCCAGGTGTATTTATCCACCTGCCCGCGGAAGAAGCGGCTGCGGTTCGTGCCTTTCTCGCGCAATATCTCTGCCTCTTCGATGTATTTATTGTCGTTGATGAGCAACGCGCCGCCTTCGCCTGAAGTGAAGTTTTTCGTCTCATGGAAGCTTTGTGTAGCCATCACGCCGAATGTGCCGAGTTGCCTGCCTTTGTATTTGCCGAACAGACCGTGCGCGTTATCTTCAATGACCGGGATGTTATGACGGTTCGCGATCTCCATGATCGCGTCCATTTCACAGCCGACGCCCGCGTAGTGGACAACGACGATGGCCCGCGTCCGTGGCGTGATCAAAGCCTCAAGTTTGGACTCGTCAAGATTGAGGGTATCAGGCCGAACGTCCGCGAAGACCGGCTTGGCATTCCGCAAGACGAAGGCATTGACTGTGGAAACGAACGTAAACGAAGGGACGATCACCTCATCCCCATCCTTCAGATCCAGCAACAACGCGGACATTTCCAGCGCGTGCGTGCAGGATGTCGTCAACAATACTTTGGGAACGCCAACCACTTCCTCGAGCAGGGCATGAGCCTTCTTGGTGAACTGCCCGTCGCCTGAGATATGGCTGTTCTGTAAAGCCTGTTGCATATATTCCGATTCTTTGCCCACCGACGTGGGTTTATTAAAATTGATAGGCATGTTTATTCTCCCGGCTATTCAGGAATCCACACAGTGGCGGAACCTGTAAGGCAAACTTCATTGTTTTCATTAAACACATTCGTCTCCAAAACGAGACGCCGCTTTGCAGTGAGCACTTCTGAAACCTTTACTTCGATCTTGACGGTCGTGTCCACATACACAGGGCGTTTGAAAACGGAGTTCTGTGAAATATACACCGTACCCTGTCCTGGAAAGTCCATGCCCAGAATCTTCGAGATCAACCCGGCAAGGAACGCGCCATGCACGATGCGCTTCTTGAAAAACGATTTTTCTGCAATCCCTGCGTCAAGATGGATCGGGTTCAAGTCGCCAACCACCTCCGCAAATCGAATTACATCGTTTGCAGAAATGGTTCTTTCAAAGGAAAACCCGTCGCCGGGCTGGTAAGGAAACTCGGTTGCCATAAAATCCCTTATCTGGTGTCATTTGCGACATCCAATATATATTGTCCATAACTGTTGCTCGAAAGTTCATGTCCCAATTTCAGCAACTGTTCCCTCGTGATAAATCCCTTGCGGAAGGCAATCTCCTCGGGGCATGAAATCATCAACCCCTGCCTTTCCTGAATGGTCTGGATGAACGACGCTGCCTGAAGCAAAGACTCGTGTGTGCCAGCGTCCAACCATGCAACACCGCGACCAAACAACTTGACTTTGAGTTGTTTTTTTTCAAGATACAGATTATTCAAGTCTGTAATCTCGATCTCGCCGCGCGGAGATGGCTTAAGCGATTCAGCATATTTCACAACTTGATTGTCATAAAAATAAATTCCTGGAACCGCCCAATGTGATCTTGGCTTTTGAGGTTTTTCTTCAATACTCAAAGCATTTTCATGTTCATCAAACTCAACAATGCCGTAGCGTTCAGGATCGTGTACTTTGTAACCAAAAATCCTTGCTCCTTCTTTCAAAGAAGAAAAGTCTTTCAACAATGAACCTAAACCTTCGCCATAAAAAATATTGTCACCAAGCGTCAAGCAGACCGGGCTGTCGCCGATGAATTCGCGTCCCACTAAAAACGCATCAGCCAGTCCGCGCGGTTCTGCCTGCTCGGCGTATTCGAACTTCAAGCCCCAGCGCAAGCCATCTCCCAACAAGTCACGGAAGAGCGGTAAAGCTTCGGGGGTGCTGATGATGAGTATCTCGCGTATCCCAGCCAGCATCAACATCGAAAGCGGATAATAGATCATCGGCTTGTCGAAGACAGGCAGAATCTGCTTGCTGATCGCAATCGTTAGCGGGTAGAGACGCGTGCCCTTCCCGCCCGCTAAAATAATTCCCTTCATTTGGACTCCTTCGCATCTCGCCACGCATAATTCTTCTTGATCCACTCGCCATACGAACCACTGCTGACCTGATCCACCCATTCGGGATTGTGCAAATACCATTCTATCGTGCGACGTAATCCCGCCTCGAACCCAACCTCTGCCTGCCAGCCCAACTCACGCTGAATCTTCGCTGAATCGATCGCGTAACGCTGGTCGTGGCCCGGACGATCTGTTACAAAACGGATCAAATCCCTGTAACTCTTCAATCCCTGCTCGTGCAACTGCGGAATCTCGATCGGCGGCGCGATCTCATCAAGGATATCGCACATCTTGTGAACCAGGTTTAGATTCTTCTGTTCATTGTTCCCGCCGATGACATACACTTCGCCCGACACGCCCTCATCAAAAGCCAGTTTCACCGCCTTGCAGTGATCTTCCACATACAACCAGTCGCGTATATTCGAACCGTCTCCATATACGGGCAGTGGTTTTCCTGAAATTGCATGCAAGATCATCAAAGGGATCATCTTTTCGGGGAACTGATAGGGTCCATAGTTATTCGAGCAGTTGGTGATGACGGTCGGCAAGCCGTAGGTGTGATGGAAGGCGCGCACAAAATGGTCACTGGATGCCTTCGATGCGGAGTAAGGTGAATTGGGCGCGTAAGGCGTCTCTTCAGTGAACCAGCCATCGGGTCCGAGCGAACCGAACACTTCATCCGTGGAAACGTGCAGGAAGCGGAATGATTTCTTCTTTTCATCGGGCAGATCGCTCCAGTAGACGCGCGCAGACTCAAGCATGGTGAATGTACCGATCACATTCGTCTGCACGAAATCCTCCGCATGGACAATGGACCGGTCAACGTGAGATTCAGCCGCAAAATGGAAGACGCCTTCTGGCAGGTATTGCGCGAATAACGAAGTGACAAGTTCGCGGTCCGTGATATTGCCTTTCACAAAAATGTAATTGGGGTTGCCATCCAGGTCCTTGAGGGATAGCGGGTTGGCGGCATAGGTTAATGCATCCAGGTTTATTACGCGGTATTCACCGCTTTGCACAAGCATACGCACAAAATTCGCGCCGATAAAGCCGCATCCGCCGGTGACGAGAACTGTTTGTTTTTCGGTCATAACATCCTTTCAATACATCATACACTAATCGTGAATTACTCAATACTATTTCCAGACGGACAATCCTGCGCTTGGATACGCGGCATGTAGACCTCGATCCGCGTGCTGTCCGCTTCGATCGTCATGTTCGATTCGTAGTTGCACAGGATATAGGGCGAGACGAATGTATTCCAAACATTGTTCTCTTCGGCAAAGACGCCATCCTGTTTTATATTGAGGTTCTGCCTGCCTGATATGATCGCCGCAAAACGGTGTCTGGCAAGATCGCTATGGAAACGGTTAAGGTATGGCTGGTTGCCGGACATTGCCATTTCCATCAATGTGACCACTTCATAATCGTATACAAGCGGAACTTCCACATCACCCAGTGCCACCAATTGCCGGTCATTGATGAACAATACGGGTCCCTGTTTGCCGACCTCATTCACAACCTCGACAAGTTTCTGGTGTGCCTCCCGGTTCACCCCCTCATTATATTTGGGATACGGGCTGAGCATCGGGATCAGGATCAGCAATGGCGTTATCAAAGCGATTGCATAGACAGGTGACGGACGGATTTCCAGATGGAGGTTGCCCGGCTCGACATGGACACGCCCGCTGAAGAAATAAAGCGACACAATGACGATCAAAACAGCATAGGTGTCCATGTTGTGCAGGTCTCCGCCGCCGCCGATCTTGGTGCTGACAACAGTACTACCTGCAAATAGGGCGAGGGTCATTGTTATCAAGCCCAACCAACGGATCGGGTGAAGTGATCTCCAGCGCTGCGCCGCAAGAATGAAAATGACAAGCAGGGGTCCACTGATGATCAATATCGCCGGAATAACGCCAAGCGGAAAGTTTTCATTGGGCCACAACCGATACCACAACAAATCCGATGTAAAACTGGATGTGAACGCGTCTGCGTTTTGCGTATTGCCAGAGAGATAAACGTAAGCCCACTGTGCAACGAATGCAGAGACCAATCCTGCAATTGCCCATATAGCAGGCAGGGAAAGATATTCCATCGCCTGTTTGAATGATGCCTTTTCGTCCGCTTTTGCATTCAAGGGCATTTCAAGCAAATAAATGGCAATCGCGATCATGGCTGGCATGGGGAACCAGTTTACGCGGCTGATGCCCGCCCAAAGAGACGCAAGGATCACAACGAGGAGCGACTGCCGCGGCTTTTTCATGGAAATGAACAGCAGGGGCAGGATGACCATGACCTCAAGGTGATAATAAACGCCAACCCGTAACAGGAACAGGAACAGCCAGCCTGCCGTCAACCAGCGGACGGCTTTTTCCTCAGGTGTGAAAACCCTCATTGTGATCGCAATAGACGCACCGGCTGTCAAGCCAATCCACAAGAGGAATTGCCAGAAGCGGTGCGCGAAAATCCCAAGGCTGGTGAAAAGGAATGGGAATGATTGCAGCAGGTATCGGGTGGGATGAAGCGTGGATAACGGGAAGGATTCCCCGTAGATCTGCCCGGAGAAGAACAGCGATGCGTAATAGT
>DATDAG010000251.1:0-2277 GCA_036525495.1 Anaerolineales bacterium | reverse complement strand
GGACTCGTAAATGAGTTTAATGAAAGCATTTGTATACAAAAGGTATGGCTCTCCCGATGTTCTTCAGATCAAGGAAGTGGCCAAACCTGTTCCTACAAATGAGCAAATACTGATCAAGATTCATGCCGTTTCGATCAACGGGTCAGACAAGGAAAACCTCATCGGCAAGCCGGGCTATGTCCGCATGGGAGGGCTTTTCAAGCCGGGTAATCCCATCCTTGGATCCGACATTGCTGGCGTAGTGGAAGCCGTTGGCAAAAACAACACCGAATTTCAGGTTGGAGACGAAGTATTCGGTGAGATACCCGGCTACCACGGCGGCTTTGCAGAATATATCTGCACGAGCGGAAAAACCATGATGCCAAAGCCAAAGAGCATGACCTTCGAAGAAGCAGCTGCCATCCCGCAGGGAGGTGTGATCGCGTTCAATGGAATAATTAAAAGAGGAGGAGTTCAGTCAGGGCAGAAAGTTCTCATCAACGGCGCCGGTGGAAGCGGCGGGACGTTCGCGGTACAACTCGCCAAACTTCAAGGCGCAGAAGTGACCGGCGTGGACAACGCTGGCAAAATGGATTTTCTCCGCTCGCTGGGCGTGGATCATGTCATGGATTACACACGGGAAGATTTCACCAAAAGCGGAGGACGTTTCGACCTCATCCTGGATTTGATCGCACATCGATCAGCCTTTGCCTACCCCCGTGCCTTAAAGCCCAATGGTACATATTTCTTCACGGGAGGTTCTCTGGCTACACTTCTCCAGATCCTGATTCTGGGACCGCTGATAAAAAGAATGACAGGCAAGAATGTACGCATGTTGGTTGTCCCACAAAATCGAGAGGACCTAAACGCCATAACGGAACTTATTGTGACAGGCAAAGTGCATCCTGCAATAGATAAGACTTTTACATTCGATGATATTCCTGAAGCGATGCGGTACGTCAGCGAAGGACATGCCAAAGGGAAAGTTGTAATTACCATGAAACAGGATTCGTATTCATGAAAGCAATCATTTGGACAAAATACGGCTCGCCTGATGTACTTCAACTTCAAGAGGTGGAAACACCAACACCCAAAACTGATGAGGTGTTGATCAAAGTTCACGCCGCAAACGCTTCCCGAACAGATACCGAGTTTAGAAACCTAAAACTACCCTTCCCGTTTGGATTGCCGATACGGCTTTATATAGGTGTGAGCAGGCCAACCAGAGTAAGGATCCTTGGAACAGAATTTGCAGGAGAGGTCGTCGCCATCGGCAAAGATGTGACCGAGTACCGCGTGGGCGATCAGGTTTATGGATACACAGGTTTCAGGATGGGAGCGTACGCAGAATACATTTGCCTCCCTGAAAAACCTGACGATGAATTGGCTGGCGTGATGTCAAAAAGACCGACCAACATCTCTTATGAAGAGGCGGCTTCTGTACCATTTGGTGGAATGGAAGCCCTGCATTCATTAGACCGAGTCAACATCAAACGCGGACAGAAAGTGTTGATCGTCGGCGCGGGCGGGAGCATTGGCACGCATTCAGTTCAGCTTGCCAAACATTACGGCGCGGAAGTGACAGGCGTGGACAGCGGCGGAAAACTCGAAATGCTGCGCTCCATCGGCGCGGATCACATCATTGATTACACGGTGGAAGATTACACCAAGAACGGACAGAAGTATGACGTCATCATGGACACCATCGGCGGAAGTCCGTTCTCGGGGAGTGTAAGATCGCTCACTGAAAACGGAACCTATCTCAACGTGAACCCCACCATGCTTCACAGGCTTCAAATGAGATTGAACAAAGGGAAAAGCAATAAGAAGTTACTCTCCTGGGAAGGAGAGTACTCAAGCAAAAACTTGCTTAGACTCAAAGAGTTGATCGAAGCAGAGGTAATAAAACCCGTCATCGATCGGACGTTCCCCTTGGAGCAGGCTGCCGAAGCGCACAGATATGTCGATACAGATCAGAAAAAGGGGAATGTGGTGATTACAATTGCTAAGTGAAACGACTTGGAGAATGCAGCCTGTGGGTGGTGAACAGTTCGAAGTGCAAAATTGATGCTTATAGATGCTGCCTAAACACACAATTCATATGATTCTGGATACGAGTTATTGTTTTTATACGTGTATAATATCTAGCGAGACTTCGTCTCAGACTGACGAGATAAGAACAGGAAAGGGTCCAGGTTGTGGGAACAAGGTAGAGGCGGTATAACCACCTCTGTGTGGCACCGCTGAGCGGTGAGATGGCCTAAAGAGGCACCCCAACAACGAGGACCCCTGATGAGT
>DATDAG010000250.1:0-6658 GCA_036525495.1 Anaerolineales bacterium | reverse complement strand
CGCTCCTCACATCGTCCCGATGTTCTTCGGGAGAATGACATCCAAAAGGGAAACTCTCCCCCGCCTTATACTTTTCAATATTACCACCTCGATACAAGACCACCTCCCCCGCCCCATACACATTCCACAAACCATCTTCACTGTCATCGACCATGCCAGTCCTCTCGTCAATGCCCAGCAAAGTGACATTGGGAATCTCCTTCGTCAACCGCGGCGCCCAGTTTTTGCCAAAGGTGTTGTGATGTGGCAAGACTAATGAATTTGGCACAAGGTTCAACCCCTCATGTACTTTCCCAGAACTGGGATCATAATAAAACTCACACATCACCATTGCCCCAGCGCTTGTCCCTGCGATGACGGCGCCGTTGTTGTAGGCTTCAACAACCGCTGTCCATGCCAGACTGTCTTTCAATGTTTGACCTAGATAATGGGTGAATCCGCCCAGCAGATAAATCAACTTCGCGTTGCGTAACGAGTTCGCGATCTCTTCATCGTTCGCGCTGGCTTTATCGATTAATGGAACAGAGACCACGTCCCTCGCGCCGAGTCCCTGAAACCAGCGGACTCCATTTCCTCCAGCACGATGATGATTATTGTCTGGCGCAGCAGCTGTCGGGATGATGCGAAGCGGGGCGTCGAATCCGCCTGCCAGTTCGATGGCACGCAGGTCGGGCTCACGCATCCGCCCGCCGAACTCCGCTCCGCCTTCCAAAAGCAGGTAGCCCATGCTAAAAATATTTCTCCCATACTCGTTTTTTCTCTTCCTCAGGGATGAACGACGCTTCATAGGCATTGCGATTGCACACAGCGATCTCGTCCATATTCATCCCCAGCACTTCGTGCGCTATGCGATATTCGTTATTGAGATTCGTTTCCAGCACTTCGGGGTCATCGGAGTTGATCGTTACCTTCACGCCCAGGTCGAACAACTTTTTGAGCGGATGCTCTTCAATTGTTCTTACCGAGTTGGTCAGGTAATTACTCCACGGGTTCACTTCGAGCGTGATATTTTTTTCGATGAGCAGTTCAACGGCTTTCATATCTTCAATGGCATGGATGCCGTGCCCAATGCGGTCTGGCTTGAAGTTGTTGATAGTATCGATCACATACGAAGCAGGTGTATCTTCGCCCGAATGGATCGTGACCTTCAATCCTGCATCCTTCGCTTTCAAGATCGGCTTGACAAAGTCATCCATCGGATAAATTTTCTCGCCATCCGCAAGATCAACCGCCTGAATATGGTTACGATGACGGATCGCCCAATCGACTGTCTTGACACATGACTCGGCGCCCATACTGCGGGACGTGATGGCGATATAAGCGATCGCCATATCGAACTCCGCTTCAGCCCGGACCTTCGCCTTGACCAGCCCTTCCAAACATTTATCCCAATCGAGATTATGTCCATGAAACGCCCAATCGGGAGAGAAGCGCACTTCGAATAATTTGATGTTCTGCTTCGCCGAATCTTCGAACAACTCCCACGCAATGCGCTCGACCACTTTGGGAGATGCGATGCTGTTTTGGAAAATCTCAAACGCTTTCAATACCGTTTCCAAATCTTTCAATTGGTCATAAATCTTGACATGCCTGTCCAATTCTCTGGCTTCATAGGAAGGCAGTTTCAGGTTATGTTCTTTGGCAATGTCAATGATCGTCTGTGTTCGTATCGCGCCTTCGAGATGGATGTGGATTTCCGTTTTGGGGATGTCGTTGTATTTCGGGTCGAAGTTTTTCATTAAGGCTCTCCGTAGGTCACGTCTGCGATGTGACGGCTCAAAATATACCATTATGTCACGTCAAAGGCGTGACCTACATGCCCAATCTCAACGCCGCTTGCAACAGGACATTCGCGCCGTTCACACAATCCTCCCATTTCGTGAACTCTCTTGGTGAATGACTCGCCCCATCCACCGAAGGGACGAAGATCATCCCAACGGGACACAAGCCTGCCAGCGATTGCCCATCATGCCCCGCGCCAGATGGGAGCGAAGCATGACTTAACCCCAGTTCGTCACATGCGCTCGTAAATGCATTTTGCACAACACCGCTCATCGGCGAGGGAAAATGTTTGCCGAGAAATTTAGTTGTGAATTCCAACCCAAAACGCGCGGCTTCTGTCTTCGCCAAAGCGATCAATGCCGCGTCCAATCGCTTGAATTCCTCCTCGTCGGGCGAGCGGAACTCAAGCGATACTTCAACCTGGGCAGGCACGATGTTGAACGCGCCAGGGGTGTAGTCCATTTTGCCGACGTTGACCACGCAATCGGGAAATTCCCGCATCACTAATTCACGCGCGGCAAGCGTGAACGCGCTTGCGCCAAGCGACGCGTCGAGTCTGTCATCCATCGTCGTTGTGCCCGCGTGGTCTGCGCGCCCGATGAACGACAAACGATACGACGCGATACCCACGATGGCAGAGACAATGCCGATGTGAATGCCCGCGCGTTCGAGCCGCTTGCCCTGCTCTATGTGCAGTTCCAAATATCCCGCCAGCGAATCTTTCGATCTTGCCGCGCTCAACATGCTTTCATCGGACAAGCCTGCCCGCTTCATCCCTTCGACCAATTTATCGTGCCCTCCACGAGGAGACATCAAATCTTCTGGACGGAGATGCCCCGCCAGCGCCGCACTCCCAAGCAGACCTACCAACGTGCCTTCCTCGTCCGTAAAATCAATCGCCTCAAGATTGACCTTCAACTTGATCCCGTTTTCTTTGACCGTTCTCAACACCTCCAGCGCCGCGACAACGCCCAGCGCGCCGTCGAATTGTCCGCCATTGGGAACGGAGTCGAGATGGGAGCCGAGGAGTAATGTCGTTGCGAGCGGTTGCTGCGAAGCAATCCCCTCATCGTGGCGGAGATTGCTTCGCTCCCTCGCAATGACGGGCAGCACGGCAGAGTGGTTGCCGGCACCATCTTCATGAAACTCCAAGCCTGCGCGTTCAACCTCCTCATGAAACCACTTGCGCGCCGCGAGATGTGACTCACTGAATGTGGGACGGTTCACACCTCCCTCGGCTGAGGCGCCGATCAAGGCTAATCGGCTGAACGAATCAAGCATACGGTCCGAATTAACGCGCAGGTGTCTGGTCATGACGAACTCCTCTTTGTAAGATATGATCGAAGCGGTGAGTCTATTTATCATCCAATTTTATCCAAAAAGGAACCGCATGGACTTTAAACTGACGATCTTCTCCGATTACATCTGACCGTGGTGTTATGTCGGCCAGGGTGTGGTCGAGAGGTTGAAGGAAGAACATAACGTGGACGTGGACTGGCGTCCGTATTATCTGCGTCCCGATACGCCGCCTGAAGGGATGGAACTTCCTGATTACGTGAAACGCGCGCGAGAGAACGGCTCGGAAGATCGCCTGGGAACCATAGCAACTTTATACGGCATGGAGTTCAAATCACCTCAGTGGGTGTATAACACGCGTCTCGCGCACGAGTCAACCGAATACGCGCGCCAGCACGGGAAGGAACTCGAATTCCACAAGATCATCTTTCGGCAGGTATACGTTGACGGGCTCGATATCAGCAGATGGGAAGTGTTGCGGGTTGCGGCTGAAGAGGCGGGCTTGGACGCGGATGAAATGCAAAGCGAAGTGGACAGCGAAAAGTTCCGCATGGATGTGGCAAACCAGGTGCGCTGGGCTTGGCAGATCGGCGTGACAGGCGTGCCGACCTATGTGATTAATGATCGTCACGCGCTCGTGGGGGCACAACCGTATGAAGTATTCAAGAAGGCACTGGAGAAGATCATGAACAAAACGGACTGACGAATTCGCCAGTCCGTTTTGTTCTGTCATTGCGAGACTGCGACAGCAGGTTTATCTTTCTGACACCTGAAAATTAGGCAACCCCTTGTGCATGACCACCCTCTGCGGGAAGGGGATCTCGATACCTGCTTCGTTCAAAGCCTTATACACGGCGGTATTGACACTGTCGAACATGCGCCTTGTATCCACATACGAATCCAGCCACCAGCGGATGCGGAAGGTCAAAGCCGAATCGCCAAATTCCAGAAACAACGCTTCCACGGGCTTGTCCAATAAAACGCCTTCCACAGTTTTCACTGCTTCGATGATGACCGAGCGCGCCTTCTCGATGTCTGTGCCATACGCCACGCCGACATGGTTTTCGATGCGGTATTGTGAATCAGGATATGAGTGATTGACGATCAGACTCTTGGCAATGACCGAGTTGGGGACGATCACCATACGGTTATCACGCGTGCGGATGTGCGTACTGCGCAGACCAATATCCACCACATCGCCCCAGGTATCGAGGTCCTGGATCTCGATGCGGTCGCCGATGCGGTAGGGACGGTCGATCATGATGACAAATCCGCTGATCGTGTCTGAAAGAGCCGCCTGCGCGGCAAGTGCTATCGCAAGCGAACCGATCCCCAGCGTTGCGACAAACCCGCTCACTTCGATCTTGAAATAATCCAATAACATGATCGCAACGATCACTGTCATAATGATGACGATCAGGCGGCGCAGGAATGGCATTAACTGCTCACTGAGTTCCACCTTATCTGTTTGAGCCAATTGAAGCGCATACCAATTGGATATGTTATTAACCAGTCGCAATGCGATTGCAAAACCGATCAATAGATACAGTACGAAATACAAACCTTCGAGATCGAATTGAAGTTGTTGAAAAATGAACCCCAAACGATTCAACGAAAATTGGAATGCATAAACCACTGCCACCCAATACATCGGGGCTGCAATCGCTTCAAGGATGGCATCGTCCAGCGTTGAAGTCGTAAATTTGGTCAGTTGCTTGATGATGCGTATGAATACCGCCTTGATGATCCAGCGCCCCAAAATGAGGGTCAATACAAAAACCAGGATCGAAATACCAACTTCGATCCATTGTTTGGATGTAAGTGTCGAAAAAACCATTTTCTGCTCCTCTCATGATTGGTTGAACCCCGAAGCAAATCTTACCATGCGTAATGCAAGATTCATGAAGAGGAGTTTCTCGATTTCACGATCATCCAATCCATTAGTCTGGCGATTGTAAGAATAATGCACCAGTAGAAGATGTATTCAAAGAACGCAATGACAACTGCCGCCAGGGGGGAGGCTCCCTGCAACATGGGAGGCTTGGTCACCACGCCTCGATAAACCGCCCAGATATGTGTCAGGCTTCCCAACATGCCGCTCAAGAGACAAAAATTGAGGACAGGCTTGCCTTTGATGCGGAATGATAATGACCATAGATCAAAAGCTACAAAACCTGCCATGACAAAAGCAATACGAGGCATCCACGTTTGCGCCCAGGCGGGGAAAACATAAGAATAGCCCTCCTCCCAGAAGTTGCCGATTGCCCAACGCCAAACGCCGAACCAGACAAATGCCGCAGCAATGGCTAACAGCCATTTCAACCTGTGGAATGTCGCCTCATTTAGACGCCAAACCAGCAACGGGATATAGACCGCGTCCATCAACGTGAATGCCAATTGGAAATTCAGCTTGATAACAGGGAAATGTCTGTAGGTAGAATCAGGTTGTGATGACGGAATGACGCGAAGCGTCCACCTGGGTGGCCAGGATTGCCTCATCCATCAAGTTGCGAATCTCGAGTGGGATGCCTTTCTTTTCATCCGGGATCAATGACAGCGCACCATGTTCGCATTTGCTGATGCAGATGCCGCACCCCATGCATTTTTCATAGACGACGTGATTGATGCCATCCAGTACTTCAATGGCGTTGAACTGGCAGTATGAATTGCAGTCGCTGCAACCGATGCACAGATCTTCATCCACCTGCGTGATATATCCCGATGAAGCCAGCATTGGGGTGCCGTTGCGATGCGCCTGCATGGCTCCGCAACAACAATCACAGCAGTTACAGATGGCATAGAAGCGTTCGAGCATGGCATCCTTGAAGAAGGCGTGATGGACGTGACCGCGCTCATCCTCCGCCTGGAGGATGTTCATCGCCTCGTCGCGCGTGATCCAATGGGAGCGTTCGGGGTGATGCTCCCGGATGAAACTTGCGAACGGGTCGCCCACGATCAAACAGACGTCGAGCGGCAGGCAGGGATTCTCGCGCGCAGATCGGCAAGGACATTCGAGCGCGACGATGTGATCTGGGTTCTTCATAATGATGGAGCGGGCGCGTTTGTAGGGAATGACCTGTTCGAGGTCGGGGATTTGGATCTCTTCGTTGATCTGCACAAGTGTTTTTGCAGTCTCGAGCGGGACTGCTTTGCCGTGATAAGTATCGGCAAACCCAATATTGGATTCTGTAAGCTCGTCAGGTTTCTTTTTCGTGACCAGTTTGTTGAACCAGCCTCCCAGAGGAGCAAGCCGCTTTGCCAGGGGATGTTCCCCCACACCAATGCCGATATAAAGGTAAGGCCAGCGGGCATAGACGTAGCCATGCAGAAGATCGAAGAACGAGTAACCGGGAATTTTGCGCGCTTCATCAAGAAACGCACGTGTGGATCGTGTGACGAACGGTTTTTTGAGATTCATGTTTGCCTGCCTGTATGATCGTTTTTTTCATCGTACAGGATTTGCGATTTGAATGAAAGCGACATCCTTCCATAATTGATATGATGATTCTCATGATCAAGCGAGTTAAAAATCAAAGGGACGGGATTTTTTTCCCGTCCCTTTGATTTTTAATATCTGTTG
>DATDAG010000249.1:0-3419 GCA_036525495.1 Anaerolineales bacterium | reverse complement strand
CTGATAGGGTTTTCTGCTTCCTGCTTAAAAGGTTCTTTTGTACAGGTCCTCGACCTTTTTACGAGCCCAGGGAGTACGGCGCAGGAACTTCAGACTGGACTTGATACTGGGGTTGTTCGTGAAACACTTGATCGGGATGCGCTCTCCCAACTCGCCCCAACCGTATCGCCCTACAAGTTGATCGAGGATGATTTCAAGCGTGATGCCGTGCAAAGGGTCGTTGGATGGCTTGTTGATCATTAAGAATCCATTCTGAATAAGAAGTCCCTCACCAACATGATCGGATGCACCGTCTCCACGCCTGTCCCTTGATGGATCTGCATCCTGCACGCCGCGCCAGTGGCGACGACCCCCACCTGTCTTCTCCCAAATACATCAGGTGAAGATTTGTTGTTCTCGATGCTCTTAATGTCGTATTGGGAAAAGGTGTCACGCAGTGATAGATGGAACAAAGTCCTGAGCAACGGGAACAACCTCAACTCCCCCACCTTCTGCGACAAATCATAATGCTCGACTTCGTAACCGAATATTCCTGCCATACCGCAACAGCCCGCATCCAGCACATCCACTTCGTAGCCGCACAAATGCAATAGCTCTGCTGTGGCATATGTTCCGCCTGGCAAATCGTCATGTGCAAGACCCTGTGCACGTTGGTGACAGTGAGGCTGGAATTTGATTTTGTCATTGCGAGAGTGATCTTTGTCCGAAGCAATCTCAGTTTCTACTTTGATAGATTTAGTCCCGAGGGATTTCTTTTTTGCTTTTTTGCCTACGCGCAATTTAGAAAAACCTTCAGAGCGTAATAGATATTCGTCCAAGAGCCAGGTTCTGGTGACGCGGGAGGCGATCTCATCAGCACGATCGGGAAGTAAATCCACATAATCGTTTTTGAGACAATAAATTTCAGGAGGCTCGACCCCAACAATAACCGCTTCACGTTTCGGGTCAATCTGCTCCAACACATCCAGCACTTTCCCTGCATGACGCTTCGCCGCTTCGATAAATCCCTTCGAGAGTAGCGACGCGCCCGCACCGATGATAGGCAACACCCGCACATCATATCCGCACGCCGAGAATACATCGAACGCCGCCTGCTCCACCTGCGGCTCGATATACCGCGCAAACGGATCTGATAAAAAGATTATTTTCTCTCCACCTCCGCGCAGGTCACGTTTGAAACTTGACCTGCTGAATTTTGGAAACGGACGTTCTTCTGTAATTCCCAAAACCTTCGCGGTGACATTCTTGAACAGCGGCACGCTCATTACCGCGTTCGACAACGGCGCAACAGCGGAAGCCAGCGCGGCAGTGATGTGAAAATACCCAAACACATAATCGCGTAACGGACGGCGATGTATTTTGTAGTACTCATTCTCGAACTCATACTTCAGCTTCGCCATATCCACACCGCTGGGACATTCGGACTTACAACCCTTACAGGCGAGGCAAAGTTCGAGAGCTTGATAAGTTGCTTCCATCAGTTCACCCGACCGCGTACCATCAACTACTGACCACGATCTGCCATCTGCCATTGATGATCGTGCGATCAACGCCCTCAACAAATTCGCCCTGCCTCTCGTTGAGTTCTGTTCCTCCCGTGTCGCTTGATACGACGGACACATAACTCCGTTCGTTTTTCTACAAACGCCCTGGCCGTTGCAATGCTCGATCGCCCCAACCAGCCCGCGTTCGTGATCGAAGTGTAGAGATGAATTCCATGATTGCACACGATAGCTTTCACCAAAACGCAGGTGCGTATCCATCGGTGGTGCGTCGAAGAGCTTGTTCGGGTTCAGAAGGTTGTCAGGGTCAGCGGCCCGTTTCAACATGCGCATGGCGTCGGTCACTTCGTTGCCGTATGTTTTCTCGATCCACTCCCCCGCCACGATGCCGTCTCCATGCTCGCTGCTCATTGAACCGCCAAGACGCATCGTCAAAGCAAAGACCTGTTCGCCAATACTGCGTAATGCTCTCACCCCCTCGCCTTTTTGCAAATCCAATACAGGACGAATGTGCAAACATCCCGCAGAAACATGAGCGTAAATGCCGCCCTCCGTGCCATGTGCAGACATAATCCGCTCGACCTCGCGCACGAACTCACCCAGCCGTTCAACAGGGATGGCGCAATCTTCGATGAACGCGGCAGGCCGTGCGGCTTGCGGACGCGAATCTAAAATTCCCAACCCCATCTTGCGGATATTCCAAACGCGTGCCTGTTCTTCTGTGGATTCGGCGATGGTCAAGACATCTCCCAACCTTCTAACCGCATCTTTCAAAGCCGACGGCTGACTCCCGCTAAACTCTACAGCCAGCACTGCGGCTGGATCCCCTACAATCCATCCCATCTGCCGCGCATACGAGGGGACACTGCGCGCTAATTGAAGAATCATCCGCGGGATGAGTTCAATCGCACTGGGCTTCAGCTCCAACAAACGCGGGATATCATCACACGCATCCGCAATGCTTCGATAGGCGAGCACGCCCAAAGTAGCATGCTTTGGCTTCGGAACAAGGTTGACCGTGGCGCGCCGCATGACAGCGAGAGTCCCTTCACTGCCAGCGAGGAGCGATGCCAAATTGACCGCGGACGAGGAACGATAGACCGAGGAAGTCAATCCATAGTCATTCTCGTCCCACTGTGAAGGGATGGACGGGCTCCATGGCAAGAGATAATTCAAACGATAGCCTGCTGAGTTACGCCAGGTCTTTGGGTAGTTCTGCCTGATGGCTTTGGCGTAATTCTCTTGAATGTTTTGGATAACTGGAAGTAGTTTTGTGTTTAACTGTGCATCCCATGTTTCGCGCGTGCCGTCACCGAGAATGATATCGGCAGAAATGACATGGTCTGCGCTCATGCCGTACAAAATGGAATGTGCCCCAGTGGCATTATTGCCAATGACTCCGCCCATTGTGGCGCGTTCGGCAGAGGCAGGATCGGGACCAAAGGTCAGACCAAATTGAGCAGATGCAGAATTGAGCGTGGAGAGAACGACGCCCGGTTCAACGGCGGCAGTTCTGGAGTCAGGATCAATTTCGATGATAGAGTCCAGCCACCTGGAACAGTCCAGTATGAGGGCATGTCCAATTGCCTGACCACCAAGCGACGAACCGGCTCCGCGCGGCAGGATCGGAACTTTGTATTTTGCGGCAAGTTCCACTGCAGCTTGAAGGTCATCCTGGGTCTTGGGAATGGCAACACCAAGCGGCTCGATCTGATATATCGAAGCGTCGGTGCTATATAGAATTATGGAAGTGGTATCGTGCCGAATATCCCCAGTGAAATGTTTTTTCAATTCATTGATGAAATCGGGATGCAGAGACATGCATTGATTTTACCGCTTGTCTCTGTAAAAGAAAAAGGCAGGGCTTTGTTGGACCTGCCTTTTGGATCTAATTGTTTTTATTGAATTCTCCATCCA
>DATDAG010000248.1:0-2837 GCA_036525495.1 Anaerolineales bacterium | reverse complement strand
CATCACCTGGACAGTGCGCGCGCGGTCCACATGGACAAATGGGAAAATCGCATCAATCTCTACCTGAACCTGCCTCGACTTCAATACACCATCCACCGCCTTGAGCGCATCTTGAATGATCTCATCGAATGCGACTTCCCTTGGCGGGTTGGTGATCCGTCCTACGCGTGAAAGGTCCAGCAATTCATCCACGAATTTTCCCATCGTTTTTGCCGCATCATTGATCTGTGAAAAATCTTTCCTGGCTCTCTCAAAATCCCCATCGTTGATATCTTTCTCCAGGTACCCTAGGAAACCTGCAAGGGTGATTAACGGCGTTTTCAAGTCATGTGAAACACGGATGGCAAACCGATCCAGTTCCTGGTTCTTCCTGTCCAAATGATGGATAATCTCTTCACGCTCCTTCTCCGCTTCTTCCCGCATCCTGATTTCCTGCTCGGCGCGCGACAGGCTCTGAAATACATTCCGCACCAGGCGGTAGACTGCATTCCGGGTGACCAGAATGATGATACTGCCAATGAAAAAGTCCTCCAAATTTGTTTGCGCCGGGAACACCGGTTGATACAGATTCCAAAGATCCCCGAACGCCAGCCATGCCATACAGGCAATGATTAGAAAGGCAAGATACATGATCGCCCCGCCTCTCAAGATCAACCCCGCAACGATCAGGATCACCGGGTACCCAAGTACGCCGATATCGTAAATCCCTTGGCTGAAAGTTGCCAGCCAAGGGATCAGAAAAATGATCGTCACCGCCATGATGGCGCTGGGGAACGAAATTGCATCCTGCCGGATCAGCATCAACGAAATTACGATTGGAATCGCCCCAATTGAAACCACAACGGTATTTAGATAATTGTCTTCAAGTACATATGAAAAGATCAATACCAGAAAAATGCCAAGCGATGAATAACCAATCCAGCGCACTGTGTTTGCGATCTCTGTCTTGCTTCCCTGTGGATGCCTTCGTAAAAGTGTGGAAAGCGGTTCTCTGTAAGTGCCTCTATTTTTCATCTCTCATCCTGGTCCATTTGCGGATTGTTGCCAAATAATATAAGATCGAACCATTTCCCTTCTCATCAAATGGCATTGCTTGACAATGCCATGAAGGCGATTATAATACGCCGTGCTTAGCTAGGGCGCTGGTGCTGGAATTGGCAGACAGGCATGGTTGAGGGCCATGTGCCGCAAGGCGTGGAGGTTCAAGTCCTCTCCAGCGCACTCGAGAAGAAAAATCCCCTCGACGGGGATTTTTTATTTTGTCACAGAACCGCATCATTCCTAACGGACATTTGATCCTGCCCGATCTGCCAGCACCAAACTGCAACAGGTCACTGCCCCTTCTGCTTTTGCCAATTCGTCCACTTCAACGCTGACGATTTTATAACCTCGTTCCTCGAGTTTTGCGCATGTCTTCGGGAAAGATGTGGGATAAATGATCACATCTCCAACCGGCAGGCAGTTTGCCGCGTAAGGCTCGGATGTATCCACTTCAATCAAGGTGTAACCTGAGAAGTGATTTGCGTCCACCCAGTTCTTGTTGATGAGCAGGGTACTTTCGTCAACGCGCGTAACTGCGGATTTCAGGTGCAGGCAATTGTGCAATTGAACACCTGTTACTGAATAGCCGTATTCGTTGAGCAGGTTGTTCAATTGGTCAATCGCATGCCTGTTACTCCGCGTGGACAACCCGATAAAGATATGCATTCCAATTACAAGTACATCGCCGCCATCCAGAGTTGCCGGTTCACGAATGTGGAGAAGTTTGATGTGTGGAGACAAGGCTTGGAGGATGGATCCTGTTTCGGGTTTTCGCGAATCAGCCCCGGGTCGGGTGATGACCGCCACCTCTGGCAGGATAATAGCCGTATCCTCGACGAAGACCGAATCGGGCAGATCTGCTTCGGCTGGAAGTTCCAAAACATCGCACCCAAGCTTTTTGAGCGCGTCCACGTAGCCGCGATGCTGGGCGTGGGCAATCTCCAAATCTATTGCGGTTCTATCGATATGTGTGATCTCGCATTCGTTGAAGCGCGGGCTCACATCGCGAGTGATCGCGAACGGCACGTTTATTTTTCCCCGGTACGGTAACGTTCGATCAAAGCCTTTGTACGCGGGTCCTTGGGTTTACTGAAAAGTTTTTCAGGCTTAGCGTCTTCGACAATCTGACCATCGTCCATTACAAGGACGCGGTCTGCCACCTCGCGCGCGAATCCCATTTCATGGGTCACGACCAGCATGGTCATGCCGTCCTTGGCAACTTTTTGCATCACGTTCAAGACCTCGCCGATCAGTTCGGGATCGAGCGCGGATGTGGGTTCGTCGAAGAGCATCACTTTGGGTTGCATTGTGAGCGCGCGCGCGATCGCAACGCGTTGTTTTTGCCCGCCGGACAGACGATTTGGATATTCGTCTCTCTTGAACAACAACCCTACGCTGTCAAGGTTTTGTTCCGCAAGTTCAATGGCTTCTTTGCGATGCATGCCTTTAACGGTAACGGGTCCCTCGATGACATTTTCAAGCACGGTCATATGCGGGAATAAATTGAACTCCTGGAAAACCATGCCGGTCTTCAAGCGGACATCATGGATTGCCTGGCGGTGTTCGCGGTGAGTTCCGTTTTTTATTTCGAGGCGGATACCGTCCACTTCAATGATGCCCCTGGATGGATCTTCAAGAAAGTTGATGCAACGAAGCAGTGTGCTCTTGCCGGAACCGCTTCTACCGATGATACATACCACTTCGCGCGGGTTGACATCCAGAGAAACATCTTTCAGGACGTGGAGCAGGCCGAAGTATTTGTCGAGATTAGAAATTTTTACGATCGGTGCCATGCT
>DATDAG010000247.1:0-11361 GCA_036525495.1 Anaerolineales bacterium | reverse complement strand
TCCATCAAGGAGAGGGACCGAGGGTGATGGTTTATTCGCAGCGGCAAAGAACGCCTACCACGAAGCAACCGATGAATGGGCAAGCGCCGAATACCGCATGGATGTGGCGGCTACACTGGCAAAGAGGTGTTTGGAGACATTGGGGTAACCATGAAAGCTGCCGTATTCCACCAACGCGGAAATGCAGAACAGATCAAGATCGAAGAAGTGCCTGAGCCGCAGATCGGACCTGGGCAAGCGCTCATCCGCGTCCATGCCAGCGCGTTCAATCATTTGGAACTTTGGTCGCTGCATGGTCCCGTCGACGAGTCTTATCACTTCCCCATGTGGACGGGTTCCGATGTGGCAGGCGTGATCGAACTGCTTGCGCCGGATGTCAAGGGCTGGGCGGTGGGCGATGCGGTCGTAGTCAACCCGTCGCTTTCGTGTGGCAAATGCGAGCGCTGTCTCGAAGGGGAGGTCAGTCAATGTGACGAGTACGACATCCTTGGTTCGGGCGGTAATGGCGGCAATGCCGAGTTCATCGCGGCGAACGCCGATAAACTCATGCGCATCCCGGATGGCTTCGACTTCGTCAGAGCGGCCGCGGCTCCTCTGGCTTATCAGACAGCGTGGCGTGCCATCGTCAAACGCGCGAAACTGCAAAAGGGCGAGGATGTGCTGATCCTTGGCGCGAGTGGTGGCGTGGCGGCAGCAGGCATCCAGATCAGCAAGATGCTCGGGGCGCGCGTGTTCGCGGTCACATCGTCAGAGGAGAAAATGCGGAAGGCACAGGAAGCAGGCGCTGACTACGCTCTGAACCGCAACACGTCGAATTCATTTGACGAAGTGCGCCGTCTCACGCGTGGACGTGGAGTTGATCTCGTTGTCGAAAATGTTGGCGCGTCCACCTGGACAGACTCCCAGAAGATCCTGCGCAAGGGCGGACGCCTTGTCACCTATGGTCGCACAACGGGACGTGAAGGCGTCACCAACATCTCGTTGCTGTTCTGGAACGAGCAGACGCTGATCGGTTCGACGATGGGCAGCCTGACCGATTTCCGCGAAGTGATGGAACTCGTCTTCAATGGCACGATAGACCCGATCATCGATTCGGTCTATCCGCTGGAACAGGCGAGAGAAGCATACGCGAGATATGAGCGAGGAGAGCAGTTCGGAAAGATCGTGCTGAAAGTCAGATAGTACCCATCGCAAATTTATGGATCGACCTCATCATCAACTATCTCGCCCACATCTCCAAGCCCAATCCCGTTTTCGAAATTCCTTACATATTTCTTCAGGATTTCAAAATCAACCTCCAAAATGGAGGTGTAGCCCAGCACAGGGTCTTGCACGCGGGCGCTTTTGAAGAGGCTTTCGGGGAAACTGACATACTCGATCTTTTCCATATCAAGCATCGCCGCCAGACAGACCAATTGACCAATCTCAGTGGGACCAAGATCAGATTGGATCGAGCCGTTAAAGGTTTTAGCTAGTTCAGGGAGTTTTGGTAACACAGACGGGCTTAGAACTTTTTCTGTAATGGCTTGCAGGATCAGGTTTTGTATCTCACTACGCTGAAGATCACCTTTCGGGCGCAAACGCGAGAGGAGCATTGTGCGATAACCATTTAAGTGATGATCCCCAGCCTTGAAGTAACGGTTGGGATCCTTCGACCCTTCTACGCGTCCGTCGATCACGTCCGGCAAACGGATATCTATCCCGCCAAGCGCATCAATGAACGCCGAGAAAGTTTGCAGGTTGACCGCCAGATAATGATCGGCATGGACATCAAAGTTATGTTCAAGGGTCAATGCCAGCAAGCCGGATCCCTGCCCGGGACCATCGAAGTACCCATAGCCCGGGTTGCCGTAAAGGAAAGCCTGATTAAGTTTCCCGTGCGTGATCCCATTATGGCTTTCGATCCCGGGAATCTCGACGTAAAGGTCTCGTTGAAAAGTCAGCAATTGGACGCGTGGTTCGACAAAGTCCACGCGCACGAGACGGATCGCGTCCGCAAGCCCGACATTATAAGTTTTACTGCGGGCATCGCTCCCTATCAGGAGGATAAACATGACGCGCGGTCCGCCGCACAATGTTGGGATCTCAGTCGGGGTGGGCGTAAGAGTCGCTGTTGGTGTTGGGGTTGAGGTAGGAGTAAAGGTCGGGGTAAAGGATGTGGTCGGTGTAGCTGTTGGAGCGGCAACTGTATTCAATGCCATGCACCCCAAGATTAAAGGCATGATGAATAACGAACAAAGCAGTAAATGGAAAATTTTGAGCCGAAAAGGAAGTTTGTGATCAAGGGAGTTCATAAGATTTGCCTGTCAAAAAAACGACTGCAATTTTGACCTGCTCCAGTTATACAACAGAATTCCAATGAAAGTTGTTCCCATTGAATTATATTTCCTTGGTACGGTGATCATCTCGCTGGAAGTATGTTTTGTGAAGGTATAATTTCATACGTGACCGATCTCCCCCTCGATCAAATCCTGCACGGCGATTGCATCAAGATTCTCAAATCACTGCCTGAGAATTCGGTAGATGTAATCTTTGCCGACCCGCCGTATAACCTGCAATTGCGCAACGACCTCTACCGCCCCGACAGGTCGAAAGTAGATGCGGTGATTGACGGCTGGGATAAATTTGAGGATTTCAAAGCATATGATGAGTTCACATCCGAGTGGCTATCCGCAAGCAAGAGAGTATTAAAGGAGACAGGAACGATCTGGGTTATTGGTTCTTATCACAACATTTATCGCGTCGGCGCTATTATGCAGGATCTGGGCTTCTGGTTTTTGAACGATGTGATTTGGATCAAGAATAACCCCATGCCCAACTTCAGAGGCGTAAGATTTACGAATGCGCATGAGACTATCATCTGGGCGCAAAAGAAAAAAGGAACGAAGTACATGTTCAACCACAAATCCATGAAGGCATTGAACGATGACCTGCAAATGCGTTCGGACTGGACGATTCCCCTCGTGACAGGCAAGCAGCGCATCCAGTCCAATGGTGCGAAGGCGCATTCGACTCAGAAGCCAGAGGGATTGCTCTATCGAGTCATTATGTCTTCGTCAAATATTGGGGATGTGATCCTCGATCCGTTCTTTGGTTCAGGGACAACTGGCGCGGTGGCAAAGATGTTAGGGCGAAACTGGATCGGGATCGAACGAGACAAGAAGTATGTGAAGGTCGCGCAGAAACGCATCGACGCTGTCACGGAGGCTGATACAGCGGCGATAAAAGTCGAAAAGCCGAAGCAGGCTCGGGTCCCGTTTGGAGCGTTGGTCGAGAGTGGATACCTGCGCCCGGGGCAGAGTCTGTTCTTTGTAGAAAAAGGTTTGAAGGCGAAAATCCTATCCAATGGGCATATCAAGTGTGGGGACATAACGGGTTCGATCCACGGCGTCGCCAAGGCGTTGTTGAACGCGCCTGTGAACGGCTGGGACGTTTGGTATTATAAGGATGGAAAAACAAAACATTCGATCAATGACCTGCGGGAAATGTTGCGCAAAACAATGGAGAAGTAATGCCTGAGATTTTTATAATTGAAGAATACGCGATCGGTCTATTGTTGATCGCAACTGTGGTAGGGATCATAGCGCGGCGTTCACGCATGCCGTATACGGTCGGATTGGTGATCGTCGGCGCGGGGCTGGCAATTTTTCAGGGACTGCACGTTGAACTCGACCCCGAATTGATTCTGGGAATCTTTGTGCCGCCGTTGATCTTCGAAGCAGCATTTCACCTGCCCATTGTCAGCCTAAGACGCAATATCGTTCCGATCCTTGTGTTTGCCACTGTTGGTGTGTTGATGACAACGTTCCTTGTAGGCGGCATAGTATCGTTCGGCGCGGGCATTCCGCTTTCGCTCGCGATCATCTTCGGTTCTGTCATTGCCGCAACAGACCCTGTGGCAGTGATTGCACTATTCAAAACATTGGGCGTGCCAAAAAGATTACAGGTGTTGCTGGAAGGTGAAAGCCTGCTGAACGATGGTACTGCCATCGTTATTTTCAATATTGCTGTTGCAGCGGCGATTACAGGCGGATTTAGTGTCCGTGAAGGCATCAGTGAATTCATCATCAGTGCAGGCATGGGGCTAGGCATCGGCGTGGTGCTTGGCATCCTTGCTTCGTTGGTGATCTCGCGCATCGACGATCATCTGATCGAGACCGCCATCACATTCATTCTGGCATATGGCGCTTTTCTATTGGCAGAATCAATGCACGTCAGCGGCGTGCTGGCAGTTGTGGCGGCGGGGCTAGCAAACGGGAATATCGGTCCGCGCGGCATGTCACCCACTACCCGTATTGTGGTCTTCAATTTTTGGGAATTCATGTCGTTTATCGCCAACTCTTTCGTGTTTCTACTGATCGGCTTGGTGACAGACATCTCACTTTTGCTCACTAACTGGCAGGCGATCCTTTGGGGCATCTTCGCGGCATTGGTCGCGCGCATGATCGTTACATATGGATTATTGATCCCGTTCAAAGACATCACAGCAAGGTGGAAACACATCATTTACTGGGGCGGTTTGCGCGGCGCGATCTCGCTCGCGTTGGCATTCAGCCTATCGACAAAACTTGAAGAGTCAGCCAGCGATCAACTCCTGGCGATGGTCTTCGGGCTGGTGTTGTTTACCCTTTTGGTGCAAGGTACGACCATGAGCGCCGCTGTCAAAAAATTCGAGATCATCACACGCAGGCAAGATCGTGATGAATATGATCTGCGCCGTGCGCGCGCCGCATCTACAAGATCGAGCTATGCCCATTTGGAGAAAATCTATAAAGATGGCATGATGTCGAAACACGTTTGGGAGATCATGACCAGCGCGCTCGAACCGTATTCTAAAAGACTGACCGATGATGTCAAGGACATTTTGAAACAGCATCCCGAAGTGCAGGCGGAGGAACTCGATTCGGCCTGGCGCGAGTTCCTGCGGCATCAACGTCTTGTCGTTGCAGAACAACTTGCCGATCACGCCATCACTGAGGATATTTATTCGGAACTGGTCAGCCAGATCGACAACGCGCTCGACCTGCGCGAGATTCACTGGGATTCGACGGATGATCTGAACAAGATCTTTGAAAAAGAGACCCCCGCTTCGGACACAGTCGCGGCTTGATACGTTCAATTACGATTTACTTATTAACATAGGAGTTTGTCATGCTGAAAAAATTTGCCCTCATCCAAGAACAAATCATTCCTGAGATAAATTCGGCTATCCGTTATTACGTCCACAAGAAGACAGGCGCACGCCTGCTATCGGTAATCAACAATGATGAGAACAAAGTGTTTTCGATCAACTTCCGCACGCCACTCAAAGATTCGACAGGCGTGGCTCACATCCTTGAACATTCTGTATTAAATGGTTCTGAGAAGTACCCTGTCAAGGAACCGTTCGTTGAATTACTCAAAGGATCGCTTGCAACATTCGTCAACGCGTTTACATACCCTGATAAAACCTGTTACCCTGTTGCCAGCCAGAACGTGCAGGATTTCTACAACCTGATAGATGTGTACATGGACGCTGTTTTTCATCCGCTTATCTCGGAACAAACCCTGATGCAGGAAGGCTGGCATTATGAACTAAATGGGTTCACCGAGCCGCTGAAATACAAAGGAGTCGTATTCAACGAAATGAAAGGCGCGTATTCCTCGCCTGATGGCGTGCTTGAGACTATCGTTATCAATTCACTTTTTCCCAAGCATGTCTATGGCGTGGACGCCGGCGGCGACCCGCGTCACATCCCAGACCTCACCTACGAAAACTTCAGGGCATTTCACGCCAGTTATTACCACCCGTCCAACTCTTTCATATTCTTCTATGGCAACGACGATCCCGATAAACGCCTTGACATCATGGAGGAATATCTCAAGCCCTACAAGAAACTCCGCGTCAAATCGCAGATACCCTTGAAGAAACCGTTCAAGAAAGCGAAGAAAGTGCAGTTCGCCTACGATGCCGGTCAGGATACCGATATCACAAAGAAACACTATCTCACTGTCAATTGGGCTCTTCCCGATACATCCGACCCGATAATGAACTTCAGTCTGAATATCCTGAGTCACATTTTGATTGGAACGCCTGCCTCCCCTCTGAAGAAGGCATTGCTCGATTCAGGACTCGGTGAAGACCTGGCTGGCCTGGGCTTGGAGGGGAACATCCGACAGATGATCTTTTCAACAGGGATGAAAGGCACACGAGCGCGCGACGCAAAAAAGATCGAGGCATTGATCTTTGATACTCTCGAATCGCTCGTCCGCGACGGTATCAACACTGATATGATCGCGGCATCTCTCAACACGGTTGAATTCCGTCTGCGCGAGAACAATACGGGCGCTTTCCCGCGCGGTATCTCGCTCATGCTTCGTTCCCTGACCACCTGGCTTTATGATGACGACCCGGTCAAATTGCTCGCCTTCGAAGCGCCGATCAAAGCCATTAGATCAAAATGGGCGGATGATCCTCGTTATTTCGAAAAGCTAATTCAGACTCATCTGCTGGAGAACCAGCATCGGACAATCCTCCGCCTTAAACCCAATCCGGAGTTTGGTCGCCGTTTCGAAGAAGACGAGAGAACCCGGCTGGATAGAGTCCGGGAGTCGTGGACGGAAGATCAAATTACAGAGATCGTTGAAACCACCAAAAAACTAAAAAAGAGACAGGAAACACCGGATACTGTCGAAGCATTGGCATCCATCCCTGTATTAAAACTTCAAGACCTCGAAAAGGAAAATCGTGCGATTCCCATAGAAGCGTTGCACATGCAAGAAACAAGGGTCTTGTATCACGACCTGTTCACCAACGGCATCGTCTACCTCGATATCGGCTTTGACCTGCACGCGTTGCCCGGGGATTTGCTCCCTCTCACCGGCGTCTTTGGACGCGCCCTGCTAGAAATGGGAACCGAGACCGAAGATTTTGTCAAACTATCGCAACGGATCGGGAAAAGCACGGGCGGAATCTCAAATACATCGTTCACATCGTCAGTGATCGGGTCCGGAGAGAACGTTATAAGGATGTTCCTGCGCGGCAAGGCGACCGTCAGCCTTACGTTCGAACTAATGAACATTCTCAAGGATGTCCTGCTCACGACAAAATTCGACAACAAGGAAAGATTGAAGCAAATCGTTCTCGAAGAAAAAGCAGGGCTTGAATCCATGCTTGTGCCCAGAGGTCATGTTTTCGTTAATCAACGCTTGCGGTCGCACTTTGGTGAATCTGGCTGGGCGCAGGATCAGTTGAGCGGGGTTGGGTACTTATTCGCGCTCAGGGAACTGGAGAAAGATATCGAGGAAAAATGGCATGTAGTGCTGGAAAGATTGGAAACGATGAGCGACACGCTCGTCAATAAAAACTCAATGTTATGCAATGTAACCTTAGATGCAGAAAACTGGAACACCGTCAAGCCTCACCTAGATTCGTTTCTTGCACAACTTCCTGCCAAGGATGTAAAACTCGCTTCGTTTGGAGTACGACCTTCACAAATGAAAGAGGGCCTGAGTATCCCGGCGCAGGTCAATTATGTTGGCAAAGGAGTAAACCTGTATGAATCAGGTTATGAACAGGATGGCTCAGCGTTGGTTGTTAACGGATATTTGCAGACGGCTTACCTGTGGGAGAAGATCCGTGTGCAAGGCGGGGCATATGGTGGCTTTTCATCATTTGACGACATAACGGGAGTTTTCACTCTATTCTCATATCGAGACCCGAATGTTAATTCCACCCTCGAAAATTATGATAAGGCTGGCGCATTCCTGAAGTCGCTCGACTCATCGCGCTTGAACCATAACGAACTGACCAAAGCCATCATCGCGGCAATCGGCAATCTCGATACTTACCAACTTCCCGACGCAAAGGGATTCACATCCATGATGCGCTACCTCACTAATCGCACAGACGCCCTTCGCCAAAAGATGCGCGAAGAAGTACTTTCCGCGAATGGCGAGGATTTCATCGCCTTTGGGGAAGCCCTTGAAAAGTTGGCACAATCAGAAACAGTTACAGTGATGGGTGCTCAAAGCGCGATCGAAGGTGCAAACCTTGGGTTAAATTTGATGAAGGTACTATAGGTTGTAAATCAAAGATCAAATTTGACTATTGACCATTGGTTCATCAGGAGAAGTTAATGAACATTTACCTAACCATCAACGGCAAAAAATATGAATCTGAATGTCATTTATCTGAGACTTTGCTTTCCGCCGTCCGCAAACTTGGCTTTTACGGAGTCAAGTTCGGCGACGAGCACGGACTCTCGGGTTCGGATACTGTCCTGCTCGACGGCAAACCCGTCAACGCGGGATCCATGCTTGCGGCACAAGCCGAGGGACATAACATCGTCACCATCGAAGGCTTGGGGGAGCATCCCGAACAGGGTTGGCGTAAAACGGATGGGTTGCATCCATTGCAACAGGCATTTGTCGAGTCGGGCGCGATCCAGTGCGGGTATTGCACGCCTGCACAGATTCTTGCCGCGAAGTCCTTGCTCGATGTAAATCCAAACCCAAGTGAAGAACAAGTGCGTGAAGCGATCAGCGGTGTGTTATGTCGCTGTACGGGCTATTTGAAGCCTGTTGAATCTGTGTTAAAAGCTGCAGCGGTCATGCGGGGAGAGGCGGAGTTCGGTGAAGGGATATTGGTATCGTTTGAACCAACACCACAGGGCGGGGAGACCCCGCCCCTACAACCAACAATTTCAGACACACAGACCAAAACACTTCCCAAAGTCTTCACTACACCCGAAACGCAGACCTATCAAACTGTCGGCAAACCTGAAAAGAAGGTGGACGCGGTCAAACTCGTGCAGGGCAAACCCGCGTTCACTGCGGACATGGATATGCGCGGCATGTTATACGCGCGCGTGCTGCGCAGTCCGCATGCGCACGCTCGCATCAAAAAGATCGATGCAAGCAAGGCAAAAGAACTTGATGGCGTCGCGGCGGTGTTGACGTGGCAGGACATTCCACGCGTGGTGTATTCCACGGCGGGGCAATCCGACCCGATACCAGGTCCGTTGGATTCGTTTTCGCTGGACAACAAAGTCCGCTTCGTCGGCGACCGCGTGGCGATGGTCGCGGCAGAGACGCCTGAAATTGCCGAAAAAGCATTGACCTTGATCGATGTTGAATACGTAGTATTGCCTGCCATCCTGGATTCGCGCCAAGCAATGGACAAAGATGCGGTTCGGATTCACGACCAGCCTGAGTACGTCAACTTTGCAGACTCGAACCCTGAAAAGAATCTCGCCGCCGAGATCCGCATCGATATCGGTGACGTGGAAAAGGGATTCAAAGAAGCAGATCAGATCTTCGAAGCAGAATATGAAGTCCCCAAAGTACAGCAGGCACACATCGAGCCGCACGTCTGTGTGACGTATTGGGATGAAGATGATCGTTTGGTAATCCGCACATCCACACAGGTTCCGTTTCATGTAAGACGTATGCTCGCGCCTGTACTCAACCTTCCAGTGAAGCGGATACGCGTTATCAAGCCGCGCATCGGAGGAGGATTCGGCGGCAAGCAAGAAGTATTGATGGAAGACGTCGCTGCGCATTTGACGATTGCCACCAAGAGACCTGTGATCTACGAGTACTCGCGTGAGGAGGAATTTATCGGGGCGAGGTCAAGGCATCCCATGCGAATCAGGATGAAGACAGGCGTGAAGCGTGATGGGACCATCACAGCAAACGAGATGTACGCCCTGTCCGACACGGGAGCATATGGATGTCACGCGCTAACCGTCACAGGCAACACAGGCCATAAAGCGATGGCGTTGTACGTTGGCGACGGGGAGTATCGCAAGAGTCCCAACATCCGTTTTTATGCAGACGTGGTGTATACGAACACGCCGCCTTCGGGCGCATACCGCGGATACGGCGTGCCGCAGGGATACTGGCCTCTTGATCGTCACATGGAAAAGATCGCACGGGCATTAAATCTCGATCCGATCGAGTTCCGTTTGAAAAATACCATCCGACCCGGCGAGTATCATCCGTTTTCGACTGCATGGAACGAAGGGCGAGAGCCGCGACCCGAGATCATCCACACGGTGGGATTGGAGCAATGCGTGGTTCAGGGCAAGGCAGCAATCGGGTGGGATCAGAAATTTGGGAATGAGGAATGGCACAATCAAGAGTCAGGTTCCAAGTCTCAAGTGTCAAGTGACAACCTGGCACTTGAGACCTCGCACATGAAACGTGGAATTGGCGTTGCGATGGTCATGCAGGGAACGGCAATTCCCTATCTCGACATGGGCGGAGCTTCGATCAAGATGAACGACGATGGTTCATTCAATCTATTGGTTGGTGCAACGGATTTGGGAACAGGATCGGACACAGTCATTGCACAGATGGCGGCGGAGGTGCTTGGTGTTCCACTGGAGGATATGATCACATATTCATCCGATACGGACTTCACGCCATTCGACAAAGGTGCGTATGCGTCTTCGACGACCTACATCTCAGGGACTGCGGCGGTCAACGCCGCGAAGATATGCGTGGAAAGGATCAAAGCAAGAGCGGTTGAAATGTTCAAGGAAAAAGGTTTAAATGTTCAACCTTCCGAACTTCAACTTTCCAACAGATTGGCTGTAGCACCCAATGGAGAATCCATCCCTTTTAGCGAGATTGCCCTTGATAGTTTGCATCGTAACAACCAGGAACAGATCATGGGCGTTGCAAGTTATGTTTCACCTGTATCCCCTCCCCCATTTGCGGCGCAATTTGCCGAGGTGACCGTGGATACTGAAACAGGACAAGTCACGGTGGATAAACTCGTCATGGCAGTGGACTCGGGTGTGATCGTAAATCCGCTAACGGCGTCGGGTCAGATCGAAGGCGGAATGACACAGGCGCTCGGTTACGCGGTCTGCGAAGAGATGCGCTATGACGAGAAAGGCTACACCTATGAACGCGATCTGGACCGCTATCATCTCTTCCGCGCCGATGAAATGCCCAAACTCGAAACCATTTTCGTCGAGACATTCGAACCAAGCCATCCGTTTGGCGTGAAAGCTGTCGCAGAAATCCCCATGGACGGGGTTGCGCCGGCGGTCGGCAACGCCATCTTCGACGCGATCGGGATCGATATCGACGAGAATCCAACCACTCCCGAAAAGGTCTGGAGGGCGATCAAGGCTGCAGGCAGTTGACCAGCAAGGCGGGATATAATCTAGACATGCAATCCAAAACTTACGTCATAGGGCACGTCAACCCGGACACCGACTCGATTGCCTCTGCAATGGGATATGCCTGGCTGCTTCGTGAACGCGACGGCATTGATACCATCGCGGCGCGCGCCGGCGCGCTCAATCCACAAACGGCATGGGTTCTCAAACAACTTAATCTCGACTCGCCCATGCTGCTTACGGATGC
>DATDAG010000246.1:0-5799 GCA_036525495.1 Anaerolineales bacterium | reverse complement strand
AATGAAACAAGCAACCATTTTAGTCATCGAAGGAAGACATGCAGAAATCCCTTCTTTTGCTACCGATTTGCAAAAGAAGGGATTTGATATTCGTTCCTATAAAAATGGTAGCCAGGCTGTTTCAAAGATCAAACAGACCAGCCCCAGCCTTGTTGTGATCAACGCTGCATCGTTAAGAAGCACAGGCATCCGCATTTGCAATTCCATCCGCAAAAAAGACGCCAAACTTCCGATCATCCTCATCCTCGAAAAAGAAAAATTAGTGGACAAAGAACTGGCGGATTCCATACTGGCTTTGCCGTTCACCGTCCAAAAACTTGTCAACAGGATCAAGGCGCTCCTGCCAAGCGATGGAAAGCACGTCGTCACTGCGGGACCCATTCAACTTGATCTCGAACATAAACGCGTTCGTTGTTTAAGCAAGAGCACGAAACTCACGCCCCGCCTGATCACGCTCCTGCAAATTTTAATGGACAAGCATGGCGAGGTTGTGGAACGCGAAGCGCTTTTCAAAAAAGTATGGGAGACAAACTACACTGGCGATACGCGCACCTTGGATGTCCACATCTCATGGTTGAGACGCGCCATCGAACTCGACCCCAATAACCCCAAATTTCTAAAGACCATTCGTGGCGTTGGATACCGGCTGGATATATAACTGATACTGTTTTCCTTTTGCGGTCACAAATCGGATGCAGACATTGCCTCCGATTTCTATTTTTAATTCGCGTGGAATGTCACCGTTTCGCACGGGACGTTTAGCCTGCGCCACGCTTCGGAACAGTTCCTCATTCCAATTCGGATCCACCTCCCAATAATCGAGATCAAGATTCGTGTGCAAGGACACTAAATCCTTTGAAGTGCTTACCACGGATGTCTTTGGAGCAGTGGAAAGTTGAATGGGTAAAGAATCGTCTTGTTCAATCGAAAACAAGCATTTCGACTCAATCAATCGCGAACGAGTCGTATGAATTGCCCGTAAATTTTCATCGCATACAATGAAGTCCCGCCCATGTTTCGCGGCAACGAATGGAGTTGTACCCGACCCACAGAAAAAATCCGCGACAAGATCGCCGGGATTGGATGAAGCCAGAACAATGCGCTCAAGCAGGGCATTTGGCTTTTGCGTTGGGTAACCTGTCCGTTCATTATGTAAACGAGCCACAACTGGAAAATACCACCAATCTTCAGGGACCTTACCGCGTTCCAGGTCAGGCACTTTCCCAAACCCTGCTTTGGATGATGACTTGAACGTGTTTACCGTATTCTGGTTATACGGTTCGCGTACAGCGTCCGCGTTGAAAGTGTACCCCTTCCCTTTGATATAAGACAGAATCGTATCGTGTTTTCGGTTAAAGGCGCTCCGTATCGGAGATGGACCGTGATATGCCCAAATAATCTCGTTTAGCAAGTTTTCCGCCCCGAACAACTCATCCAAAATGAGTCTTGCATATGCGTCGGCATGCCAATCGAGGTGGAGATACAAAGTCCCGTTTGGCGCAAGGAGACTGTACATCAAGGCGAGACGCTGATAAAGGAAATCGAGATACTCGTCGAGATTCTTCCAATCATCCTGATAACCTTCAACGAGTTTCCATTCTTCGGGTTTGCGGGAGTCTTCCCCGCGACCGATGCGCGCGTTGAATTTTCGGTTTGTAAAAAAGGGAGGGTCAGCATAGATGAGATTGATCCGTCCCTCGTACTTGGGAAGCAACGCCGCCATGACAGATAAATTGTCCCCCAGGATTAAGCGGCTGGTCGGTTTGGTCTTTGGGTAGCCGAATCCGTTTGGGTAGACGATCGAGTCTGTTGTGAGAGAGGCAGGTTCAGGCGACGCGAGATGCTTCCCAGTCCAATGAATGGATGGCATGGTTGTTTAATAATGGATATGCACCAGCGTGCCAAATCCGCGGTTGAAGGATTTCCCGATCTTATGCGCGGGCAATGCCCAACGGAAGAGCCATTTGGCTTCCTCCGTGCGCATATTGATACAGCCATGACTCATTGGCACGCCAAAATTTTCGTGCCAGTAGGTTCCGTGAAAGGCGTGTCCCTGACTTGTGAAAAAACAAGTCCATGGAACACCGGGGAGTTCGTAATCATCTGCATCGGCAAACAGGTTTCCATTCCCCATGTGTTTGGCGGGCATTTTGTCCATGATGCGGAATTCTCCCTCCGGGGTTTTCGTGCCAATCCCATCTGCTCCGCGGGGACCATTGGGGATGCCCGAAGAAATTTTAGTTTCCAGTAATACTTTATCGTATTCGAATGCTGTCAATTTCTGCGTGGTCAGGTTGACTTCGATCCGTTTATTCTGAACCTCCACTTCTGGGCTGATGGGAGTCACCTCGTCCAGCGGGATGGGTTTGACGTGAAGCGGGTTGACATGGTACGGAAAACCCGTCAGGTCGTCGTAGATCCGGTACCATGTCTCTCCCGTCGGACCTTCCTCGATAGCCTCCACCCAATGGACTGAGCCGTAGTACAGGCGAAAACCCAATCTCTGCCAGCCATATGTTTTAGTGCCGCGCCAGGGTTGTGTAAATGGGACGGTCACTTCTACAAGGCGAGGCGTGTTCTCTTCGAGGAACGATAGCGGCTCATTGAACAGCATCTTGACCTTCTGCATGCGGGCACGATGCATATATCCACCCCAGACACGATACCAAACCGGATTGTAGGAAGGGGTGTCAGAAACCACTTCCCCATATACATGGACAAGTTCATCGCGATACCATGTTGAAACGATGCGGCTCTCATCATTCGGCTGGCTATGCACGCTGACCGATTCGGTCGCGATGCGGACGAGATTGCTGTCGTCAAAGCCTAGGGAATCGCTCAAAGACGGGGTAAATGCTAGGGAACCCAGGCTCAAGCCGCCAAGTTTGAGAAAGTCGCGTCGGGAAAGTTTGGTCATGATGTGTAAATTTTAATAGAATTCCTTTAAATCATTATGAGTGGGTTTGATTTCCATATCAGACAATTTTTCACTTTTGTTCCTTACGCCGGCCTTTAAGTATCACTGCCCTCCAGCTTGTGAAAGGCAGTGGATAAGACGATCAACCATCCGTTAAGATTGAACCGGATCAGGGATCATATCCTTAAGCAGGATCTCGAGCGCCATTGTGTGTCCGCACCGGTCATGAGTAAGAAAGAACTCGCAGTCGCATTGGAATTTTCCGCCATCGAAAGAGACCTTATGATCGTTGTTGTCGCCATGGAAGGTCATCTCGAACTTATCGAAGCGAAAACGGGTACGATCCTCTGCGTAGCGCTTTGCCTTTTCCAGTTTGCCGATCATTCCATAATCCATAGGAAACTCCTTTTGTAAGTGATAAACAAAAAGGCACGCAGTGAGGCGCGTGCCTTGTGTCAACCAAACGGTATGTAAACTTTTGTTCGCATGTGGACAGTATAGTACTTTTCACAGCCCAAGTCAACATGGATTCGCGCACATGGATTCGCGAAACGTATGGGAATCGCAAGGAAATTGTCAGTCTGCCGTCGCGCCCGCCAGGGATGGCTCATCTCCGTTATATGTCAGTAACGCGGGCCACTTGCGAACGATCAGTGACATTCCTACAACACAGGCAATGCCGCCGCTGACAATGGCGAACGGCGCGCCAAATAACTGAGCCACTACGCCCGCCTCGACCTCGCCCAACTGCGGACCTCCCTGAAAAAAGATCATGTTGACGCTCGTCATACGCCCTCGGATGTGATCGGGAGTCTGCAATTGGCGGATCGTGTTGCGGATGATGGTACTGACTGAATCCGCCGCACCGGTGACCGCCAGAGCGCACCAAGCGAGGACGATGGAACTGCTCAGCCCAAAAAGGACAGTCGCGGCGCCGAAAACGACCACCGACCCCAGGAAGACCGGTCCCTGGCGGCGCAGTTCGGGAATCTGCGAAACAGTCAGCGCGGCGAGCACCGCTCCGACAGATTGTGCGGCGGAGAGCCAGCCATATTCCACAACGCCAACTTTGAGGATGTCCACTGCAATGATGGGCATGAGGGTATTTGCAGAAGCAAAGAACGTGGCGACAAAATCCAGTAACATGGTTGAGAGTATGATGGGTTTGTTCAAAATGAATTGGATTCCCTCTCGAATAGACTCCCAACTGACCGCCTTTACGTGGGCGGATGCCTTTTGAGGAATATCACCGATCAGGATCAATGCAAGAATGACCGCCATGAATGACCCTGCATTGATGTAATACACAAACTCCTGCCCGCCAAAAGCAATGGCAAACCCAGAGATCGCGGGACCAATAATCGCACCTGTCTGGAAGGCGATGGAGGTCATGCTAAAGGCGTTGGGCAGATCTTTTGCTGGGACCAGATTCGGCACGAGAGCCTGACGCGCCGGCCCGTCAAAGGCGACTGCAATGGCCTGGAGCGCCGTTAAAGCATAGATGTGCCAGATGGTAATGCTTCCAAATTGCGTGATCAACCCAAGCGAGAGCGCTGTTAGCGCCGCGAAACTCTGCGTGATGAAAAGTATCTTCGTGCGCTTAAACGAATCTGCGACCGCGCCACCGATCAAAGAAAAGATGATAACCGGCAAGATGCGCGCCAGACCCACGCCACCCAGCGCGATCGGTTCTTCGGTCAAGGTACGGATGTGCCAAAAGATCGCCCAGATCTGCATCTGCGTTCCCGCAATGGAAATGAGTAGCCCCAGCCAGAGATAGAAAAAGCGGCCATTCTTCAACGAAGATGGAATGCGAATCATGAATGTCCTTTACAACATCAAGCAGAAGGCTGATTGCCTTCTGCTTGATGTTTGATCAAATTATTTACTAACTACCCCAGTCTCGCAGATAAAGAAAGTCGTATCCTATGGTGCGGTTGCTGAGTTTCGCAATGGGTGGTTGCATGCGCTTGAACTGACTGCGCCGAACGCGCCCAATGACTGTGTCCACAAATTTCTCGTCGAATCCAGCTTCCACGCACTCCTGTGGACTGTAACGCTGGTCAACCAGGAGATACAAAAGTTCGTCTGCTTCTTCATACGCAAACCCGAGTTCTCCTTCGTCTGTCTGGCCTTCCCACAGATCAGCGGATGGCGCTTTGTCAAGAATCTCCGCAGGGATATTCATTGCTCGGGAAAGTTGCCGCACCTGGGTTTTATACAGATCGCCTATCGGATTGATGGCAGACGCCGCATCGCCCGACTGCGTGCTGTACCCAAGCAGTATTTCCGTTTTATTGCTTGTACCGATGACGAGGCCCTTAAAGACTTCAGACTGGTCATACAAAATGATCATACGTTCGCGCGCCATGATATTTCCTTTTCGCAGTTTTGTGATCTTCGGGTCAAGCGCAAATAAGGGATCGACCATATCTGTGATCTCGATGGTCGTGCTTGGTATTTCCAACTGCTCGATCAGGAGTTCAGCATGAGTCAAAGACTCAGGGCTGGAGATTCTGTGCGGCATACGCACAGCCAGCACATTTTCTGCGCCCAATGCCTCAACTGCCAGCGCACATGAAAGAGCAGAGTCTATGCCGCCGGACAGACCAATGACCGCGCGCGAGTATCCCACACGAGTCACTTCGCTCTTAATAAATCCAACCAGGATGGTCTGCGCCACGGATGTGTTTATGGTCAGGTCAATGTTCATGGGTGTTCTTGTCTGTTTTTGGAGAGTATTCTATCAAGCTCACTTTGCACCAAGCCTGTCCGTTCGTCGCGTAACAAGGGAAGACGGGCACGTGTACGCCGAAGCTGATTCAAATCCAATTCAGCGAAGGTGAGTGCTTCTTCAAAATATGGACCTTGCGCAAGCAACT
>DATDAG010000245.1:0-16326 GCA_036525495.1 Anaerolineales bacterium | reverse complement strand
TTACGCCCCAATTCCGTAAACACTCTCTTTCATTCACAGACAAGATCAAACAAACTTGATCCGCTGCGCCGCAAAAGCGACCATGCGCAGTAACAGCAAACCGTGTCTCCACCGGGAGATGTTGGTCGAGCCGTAGGTGCGTTCACGGTAGCGGATGGGAAGATCAACGATCTTTAGATTCAGTTTTGCCGCGCCAAAGATCAGGTCAAAATCGCCAAAAGGGTCGAAGTCGCCGAAGTAGGAGCGGTTTGCTTCGATTAGTTCATAATCCTTTTTATATAAAACCTTTGTTCCGCACAGCGTATCCTTGATGGATTGTCCCAACAGCCACGAGAATGCAAGACTAAAGAACTTGTTGCCGAGGAAGTTAAGCGTTCGCATGGCTTCCTTTTCCATGGGGTAGACAAGACGCACACCATTGATGAATTCGCCCTTTCCAGAAACCAATGCTTTATAGAAACGTGGCAGATCTTCGGGTGGGACAGTCAGGTCCGCGTCGAGGATCATGAGGATTTCGCCGCTGGCTTTCTCGAAGCCGGTGCGGATGGCGTCCGCTTTGCCGATGCCCGGTTGTTTGAGAAGCAGGCTGGGAGTCGAAGGATGCGAAGCGATCTCCCGTTCGATGGTGGCGTAGGTGTCGTCCTTTGAATGCCCCTCAACGAAGACGATCTCGGTCTCGCGTCCCATTTGCGGGGTTCGTTCGAAAATGGCTTTGATGTTCCCTGATTCATTCCGCGCCGCAATGACAACCGAAACTTTTGGCTCCACTGCCCGCTCTGGCATGGGACGCGCGATTACAAGATTGGACAGTGCGAGATGGTTGAAGGGAACCAGGCGGACGAGGAACTTGTTTGCAAAGCCGCCCAGCGGGAGCGGGAAAAGGATTTCCTGAGATGTGCGGATCGTTTCAAAACCCGCCAGTTGCAACAGGGATGTGACATCTTCACGCGTGAGCCAGTTTTGGTAGAGGTTGGGGGTGGCGAGGTTCAGCGTTTTTGCCGCGCCGAGAACGGCTTGCCATAGCCTGCTGTAAAAGTTGATGATGATGCGCGTGCGGGGTGCGGATAGGCGTCTGATCTGTTCAAGGACGCGCTGCACATCCCACAAATCGTTGACGAGGTCCGAAAGGATGATGATGTCGAATGTTTCATCGATGACAGAAAGATCGTGCGCATCGGCATGGATGAAAGTGAGTTCGGGATGGCGTTCTTTTGCGCGGCGGATCATCTCTTCGGAGAAGTCTATGCCCACGCCGTATGCAGGCTTGAGGTCTGCCAGGAGGCGCCCGTCGGCACAGCCGATCTCGAGCACCCGCATGTTTGGAGCCACATGGAATTTGTAGATCTCCCCAAGACGGCGGTGATACCAACTGCCCATGCCCTGCCACGAGTCGCGTTTGCGGGCGATGTTATCCCAGTGGGAGATGCGGGTTTGCTGGTAGGTCTGCCCAGCGGAGTCGAAACCTGGATTTACATTTGACATGGGCATGATTTTACTGGAAAAGCAGGGATTGGAACGGATTTTTCCTTGAGAATCAAAGTAAAATGAAAGAGACAGTTGATTTGGTTTTTGAGAGGAGAGAAAATGATCAGTCGCATCTGGCACGGATACACAACTTTTGAGAATGCCGACATATACGAGAACCTGCTCAAGGAGGAGATCATTGTCGGCATTCGGAACCGGAAGATCGAAGGCTTCAAGGAATTGCAGTTGTTCCGCCGCGCATTGGTAAGCGAAGTCGAGTTTGTCACAGTCATGTGGTTCGATACGATTGACTCAGTGAAGCAGTTCGCGGGTGAAGACTATGAAGCGGCTGTTGTCCCACAGAAGGCACGCGATGTGTTGGCGCGTTTTGATGAGAAGTCACAGCATTACGAAGTACGCGAACACGTGAAAGGGGGTTGAGAATTCCATGTTACGAAAACTGGCACATCTGAATTTCGTCACGAACGACCTCTCGAGGATCATTGACTTTTACGTCAATAAACTTGGCATGAAGGTCAAGTTCACTTTGGATAACAACAAGGGGGATTCGTTTGGCTATTACTTCGAGTGTGGCGACTCGACCTTCCTTGAATTCTTCGACCAGAAAATGGCATCTGAAGTCTGGGGCGTCAAAGTGGAGGAACTAAACATCGGCACGCAGTACAAGCATTTCTGTCTCGAAGTGACTGGGTTGGATGAGTATTGCAAAACCCTCAAAAGCCGCGGCGTGGAAGTCACCGACATTGCGATGGGATTGGATAATTCCCGTCAGGCGTGGATCACAGACCCGGACGGCAACCAGATCGAGTTAATGGAGTATGGAGCATCCAGCTTGCAATTGACAGGCTCTTGAAACGAACAAATGCCCGGTAAAAAAAACACCGGGCGTTTTGTTTTCTCATGCTATACTCCCAAACCATGAACGCACTCTCTTTCCTCTTCCCAATTCTTGGTTACATCTCAGGTTCGCTTCCCTTTTCCATCTGGGTGACGCGTTACGTCAAAAACGTGGATGTGCGCGACGCCGGTTCACGTCATGCCACCACCACCAACACCATCCGTCAGGCAGGGTTTGGCTGGGGCGCGCTGGTTCTCATCCTTGATCTTGCGAAGGGACTCGCCCCAACCTATCTGGCATTCAAATATACGGATCAAACATGGGTGGTTGCCATCACCGCCGCATGCGCCGTGATCGGTCATTGCTGGCCCCTTTTTGCTCAATTCCGCGGCGGCATGGGGTTGGCAACTTTCGGTGGCGCGTTCCTCGCGGTCAATTGGTTTGCATTCGTCATCGGCTTGGGCTTGTTGCTCCTTATCACCATCACCATCCGCCACAGCGCCCGTGCAAGTGTGTTCATGGGCATCCTGATCGCTCCCGTGTTTTACCTTTTCAACCTGCGCGGTGTCGAAATATGGATCGCCCTGGCTGGCGGGCTTGTGATCGCCTTCCGCTTTCTCATTGATTGGAACCGTCAATACCGCGAACTCTGGCTGGACCGGGAGAAACAATGAGAATTGGATTTGTCACAGACTCGACCTCAGACCTGCCCAACTACATCACTGAGCAATACGAGATCGAAGTCGTCCCGACCATTCTCATCCTCGAAGGAAAGGAATATGCAGACGGACAGAACATCTCGCGCGATGACTTCTACAGACGCCTCCCCTCGCTTCAAACCCCGCCGACAACTGCCGCGCCCTCGATCGGCGACTTCTCATCCCGATACGACTCCCTCCTCGCACGCGGCTGTGACCACGTCCTCTCCATCCATGCCGCAGGGAAGTTAACCACCATCGTCAATTCTGCCCGCCAAGCCGCACAGGAATTCTCCGAAAAGATCACCGTCATAGACAGCGTTTCCCTTTCCCTCGGACTCGGCTTCCAGGTGATCGCCGCCGCCGAAGCCGCCGAAAACGGACTGCAAGCTGCGCTTGACGCGATTGAATCCACACGCAAACGACTCCACGTCTCCGCCGCGCTGGATACGATGGAAAATCTAAAAAGAAGCGGGCGCGTCCCTACCGCGGTCACGTTTTTTGGCGGTATATTGAACATCAAGCCGTTGATCGAATTGACGAATGGCGAGGTCAAAGCCATCGGGGCAGTCCGCACCACCAAACAAGCCAACGAACGGATGTTGAACTTTCTCCTGCAGGGCGGCGGACTCGAGCGGCTCGCCATCCTGCATACCGGCGCTGAATCTCGTGCAAAAGAGTTTTTGAATACGGTCATGCAACGTGCCAGCCAATTGGTGCCGCGCGATATTCTCATGGTCAACGTGACCACGATCATCGGCACTCATGTTGGTCCCAATGGGTTGGGTTTTGCGGCAGTGCGAAAATAGTACGGTTCATGGAACAGAACAAACCACCCATCAGCATCTTCAGGGTTCTTCTCAAGGCAGGCATCCTCTTCGCTTTGTTCAATTTTGGGTTCATTTTCGTGAGGGATGAATCTCTGGGGAAACTTTCACTTTATAACGGTCTCTTCCCCGGACGCGAACGATTTCCCTTCGGCGAAACGCATGAAGCATATAACATCAGCCTCTTCAACCTCGATTCCATGTTTGCTTCCCATGTCATCTCGGGGATGGAAAAGACTCCCGATGAATATCGCGTAATTCTTATCGGCGATTCATCCGTATGGGGTACACTGCTCAGGCCTGAAGAAACTCTTGCAGGCCAGCTCAATGCAAATCTCATCACAGCCTGCGATAAAAATGTGCGTGCCTACAATCTCGGCTACCCAACCATTTCGCTCACAAAAGACCTGATGATCCTCGAGCAGGCAATAAGATATCAACCCGATATGGTCATCTGGTTTACCACACTCGAAGCATTCCCGCGTGACAAACAATTCGCATCTCCATTGGTTGCCAACAATGCCGAACGTGTTCGAGGGCTGATTACGAGGCACCAGTTAAGTGCGGACGTGAACGATCCAGCATTGATTCAGCTCTCGAAACTGGACCAGACTTTCGTGAGTCAAAGGCGGGCGGTCGCAGACCTTATCCGCCTGCAATTTTATGGATCGCTGTGGGCATCCACCGGTATCGATCAGGTCTATCCAACACACTACAAACGCGCCCAGACCGACCTTGATGCCAGCGAAGAATTTCACGGAATAACATCTCTGTCGGATGCGCTTGCATTTGACGTATTGAAAGCCGGCATGTCAATGAATACAACGATTGTACTGGTCAACGAGCCCATGCTTATCAGCGATGGCACCCACAACGACATTCGATATAATTTCTTTTACCCGCGCTGGGCGTACGACGAATATCGCCAGCATCTCTCCGGGCTCGCTTTGGAAAATAATTGGAGTTATTTCGATCATTGGGATCTTGTTCCCGGAAATGAATTTACGAACAGCGCAATTCACATCACGCCTTTCGGCGAATCACTGCTTGCCAGCGAGATCGCCGGGGCAATCCAAACAAATTGCAGATAGGACCATGAAACAGAAAACGCTTTTTATTTTATTGATGATGACCTTGCTCACGGCTTGTTCCGGTGGACAGGCTTCAACCCCGATCGTAACCGTTCAGCCGACAGACGTGCCGCTTCAATCCGACCCTGTACTTGCTTCTGATCCACAAACCTTTGCCACCCTGACGGTGACCCCTGTGATCACAACTGCTTCGCGAACCCCGAAACATCCGCTCGAAAAAGACGCGTGGATGCAAATGCCTGCCGTGCCGACAGGCGTAAGCGATGCGATGCGCGATGTGTATCAAAATGGACTTGCGCTCGGTAATGACCCGGCCCATTTCTCTGTGATCGGCGATTGCCAGAATGTAACCTCCTATTTTCTGGCAGTCTTTGAACAGCCGGGTGAATTCAGCCTTGGCGAGGAATATGCATATCTTCAATCTACGATCGATCACTATCAGGGATCGTTCTCGCGTGTCAGTGTTGCTGTAAAGGGAGGTTTCAATGCCGCGGCAGTGATCTCACCCCTGCGCGCAGATCCTGAACTATGCAACTCGAACGAATCTCCTCTCGATTGCGAACTGCGGATATGGAAGCCCTCGGTTGTGATCGTCAGCATGGAAACGTGGTGGTCGCAGAAGCCCGAAGAGGAATATGCAAGGTACATGCGCCGCGTGCTGGATCGGATCATCGAGACAGGCGCCGTGCCCATCATTGCCACCAAAGCCGATAATCTCGAAGGCAACCATGCCATCAATTCAACTGTCGCCCAACTTGCGTATGAATACGATATTCCGTTGTGGAATTATTGGGCGGCGGTACAGCCATTGCCCGATCATGGTCTTAGCAAAGACGGTTTCCATTTGACGTTTGGGCGTAACTTCTTCGATGACCCCAAGCGGATGTTGAACGCCTGGCCCTGGCGCAATCTCACTGCTTTGCAAACATTGGATGTTGTCCGTAAGAGTTTGACGGAGTGACAAAAAAGCTGCGACCGCTAACCGGCGGTCGCAGCTTTGGTTTTTTGGGGGAAAAGGTTTACTTTTTGATCCTGCTTAGGATGACCGCACCAACCATCCCTGAGACAAGGGAAGCGAGTAATATCCCTGCTTTCGCAGAGGCGAGGATTTCAGAGTCACTGAATGCCAGACTCGCGATGAACAGCGACATTGTAAATCCGATCCCTGTCAACCAGGCGAGTCCGTAGAGGCGTCTCATGGTCATCCCTGATGGCAGGTCAGCCCATTTGAGTTTTATGGCAAGGAAACTTGCCGTAAAAACCCCGATCTGTTTGCCCAGTATCAGACCTGCCATAACTCCCAGGGTGACGGGTTGGGCAAAAACGGAGATGATGTCACCTTTTAATACCACGCCTGCATTGGCAAGCGCGAAGACCGGCATGATGAAATAACTGACCCACGGATGCAGGATATGTTCAAGCCTTTGCAAGGGAGTTTGTGCGTGTTCGGCGGCAATTTCTATTGACATGATGGCTGAACGCTGGGTCTTGTTGGTCATAACGCTCTCGCCGTGTTTCCCATGTGTACGAAAATCCTCCAGGAAGAAACTGACATTGTTGAAAAACCCTTCTGTGTTGATGCGCGTACGCACAGGGATTGTCATGGCGAGCAGGACGCCTGCAACAGTGGCATGGACGCCTGATTTCAGGAACGCGACCCATAGACCGATCCCCAGGAAGGCGTATATAAGCGGACTGCGAATACCGAGTCTGTTTGTGATGATCAGTGCAACGAGGAACACTGCCGCGACCAGCAGGCTGACCCAGACAATTTCCGATGTATAAAAAAGGGCGATGACAAGCACCGCGCCGAGGTCATCCACAATCGCTACGGCTGTGAGGAAGATTTTCAAGGAGAGAGGGACGCGCTTTCCAAGCAGGGAAAGGACCCCGAGCGCAAAGGCAATGTCTGTTGCCATGGGGATACCCCAACCCGCCTGCGCAGGTCCGCCTGCATTGAACAACAGGTAAAACCCTGCGGGTATAACCATGCCCCCGATTGCTGCCACGATGGGCAGGACTGCCTGCCGCGGGGATGACAACTCACCGACCATCACTTCACGCTTGATCTCGAGCCCGACGACGAAAAAGAATACCGCCATCAAGCCATCGTTGATCCAATGGAGAAGGTCTTTGGAAAGATCGAATACGCCGAATTGAAACGATACCTGGGTATGCCACAATGATTGATAGGATTCAGCCCAGGGTGAATTTGCCCAGATCAAGGCAATGACTGTTGCGATGATCAGTAAGATCCCGCTCGATGCTTCTTGATGAAAGAATACCTGAAAAGGGGATAGGATGCGGTCAATGGGTCTTCCGGTAGTTTTGATGGGTGCTGTTTTTGCCATGTTCTTCCTTTCATGAAGAGCAAATATACCCGATTTTTCGTCGCAAGATATGGCTCATTTACCCTGGATTAAGGGAGCAGGTGGTTTGTAGAATCCAGGAAATTTTCACCCTTGACATTTTAGAACAATTGTTCTATATTTGCGATATTGTAGAATTTCCGTATGATTGTGATCTCTCCCCTGGCAGAGTATCACAGGAGGCTCAAATGAACCGTTCAGCAACTCTCAATTCGTCCCCTATGATTCATAGGGCCGCCCTTAAGCGGGGTCTGGTATTTGGCGGAATCATCCTCAGCGCCCTGCTGGCGTTCGAAGTCTTTAACTTCTCCAGCACCGCCTTTGCCCTGCATGACGTGCTGGGTGACCTGTCTTTTGGTCCATTCAAATGGGCATCCATCCTTGCATTCGCGTTCTGTGGCATCGACTTTGCGGGGATCGCCCGCATCTTCACTCCCGAAAAGGGGGCCGATGAACCCGCCGAGGTTTGGTACCTGTTTGGCGCCTGGTTCCTCGCCGCGGCGTTCAACGCCTCACTGACCTGGTGGGGAGTCTCTGTTGCGATCCTGAAGCATAATGCCGAGGGCGGCGTCCTCCTGGGACAGGATACCATGACCAAGGTTGTTCCGATCCTGGTTGCGGTGATGGTGCTTGCCATCCGCGTCCTGTTGATCAATACCTTCTCAGTGGCAGGCGACCGCATTTTCTCGATGGCAGAGGACAATCAGACCCAGTACCAGAACAGGTCAACTTATCGTTCCAACAATGACTCTTACCGTAACTCCAATCCATCCTATCCGCGCCCGGCGCCCAAACCAGCGGCTTCCATCAATCGCCCGGTATATAACGAACCGACCTATCATCCGATCGGCATGAATGCACAGGGGCAGAATAATGGAAATAACAAATATATGAGTTAACCCTCCGATAATTCACTGACCTCCCCCATCCAACACACAGAGACGCCGCGTACGCGGCGTCTCTGTGTGTTAATCGAACCGGTTGACATAAGGTGAAAAGAAATTTATTTTTTCAAGAGCGCATCCACAACGACCAGGTTGTCGGAATGGCTGTAGGTATGCACAGCAAGTATATCCCCGTTCGGCGGTTCGATGCGTTCGAACAGTTCCTCTTCGTATTCATGGATCGTCAGTTTTGTGACCCTGTTGAAATTGACCGCGTACCCATATCTCAGCGAAGAATCCTGTGAGGGGCGCACGAGTCCGCTGTCCCTACGGAAGATGCGGCCAGCGGGGCGGGCCGAGCGCACATCCGAAACGATGGGGTTCATCGGGTGCGGAGTCCAGTCTGTTGAGAGGGGATCGTCCGAATAAAAGAGATGCAGTTCATCCCACGTGGAGCCGCCTTTGCCCGCGATGTTCACGAACATCCACCAGCGCATTGAATACTCCACCAGTGTTGTGTCCACGGCTTGCACGTCAGTTATGAGGGTTTTGTGGAACTCCCATTGATCGGGGAACCGCACACAGCGATAAGCTTCCACCGCGCGATTCTGCGCCGTTTGGGGGATCATATAGAACTCGCCGCGATATTCGAAGAGGAACGGATACGAAAGATGATACGGTCGCTCCAGCGCAACCTGCGGCTCGTTGATGTTGCCCTCCGCATCTATCATTGCATACGAGATGTGCCCGCGTTGGTCCTTGAACACATACTCCTCGAAGAACAGATAGGATTTGTCCTGTTTTTTCATGAGGAACGGGACTGCCCAGAACACGCCTCGCGGCGGGACTTTGAGATTGAGCCTGCCCCAATCGAATGTCTCTCCATCCGCACTTTTGCCTGCCATGAGAGCCCAAATCTGGGGCGTTATGCGGCGGCGTAGCTTGTCCTCGGAGATCTGCAAAGCCTGTTTTTGCGCAAGGGTGGTGGATTGTGCCGCTGTCGGCAAATCCGATTTTTCGGCGGGGGCGAAGGGTCTCGTTTGCGAGAAGAATTCCTGTTCACCGCGTGTACGCAATTGCTGAAAGGCGCGCGGCACCACTTGTGACGCCCGCCAGAAATATGATTTCTGGTTCAATGAGATCGAGGACAGGTTCGTCGCAATGACCGACCCGGCGAAGACCTGTGTGGTCTCCTCACGTTGGATCTCGATGTCGCAATGCATGACCGGAATTTCGTTCAATATTTCGAGCCAGCCGATCTCGCTCCCCATGGTCACGCGCACATCGTTACACCGCAAAGACCATGCGCCGAAACGCGCCACATTGAGCAGGGAATTCGGCATATTCTCGAGGCTCAGGTTGAGGATAAGGTCGATCCACATGGATTTCAGGCGTGAGATGCGTTCATGCAGGTTCACGCCAAGCACCTGCGTATTGTCGAGCACCTTGCGGATGTCGCTCAATTCCCAGGGGTCAGGTTCAGGGCGGAAGATTTTTTTATCGAGGTTGAATTGCAGTTCGTATTTTTTGTTTGCAGTTGAGCTGCCAGCCTGGTCTGTGAATGCCAGGGCGGTCACCTCGGCATGCGCGGAGATCTTGATCTCTTCCATCATGGACCGGATCCATGCTGGCACCATGTGGTCTGGCAGGATGACGCCAACTCGCAGTTTATTCATGGTAACCGTCGTTGGGTCGAAAGGCAGAGAAGTACAGCAACGGGCGGTAACCCAGACGACGATACAAGTGCATTGCCTGGTCTGAGGGGATCGCCACCATGCGCTTCAATCCCAGTTCGATTGCCTGCGCATGTGCGTGCTGGACAAGCGCCGTGCCATATTTGCTCTTGCGGTAATTCTTGAGAACGTACAGTTGGTTGATATAACCGACCTTGCCGTAGATGGAGACCAGTTGGAGCCATCCCACTGCCTCGCCCTCATGCTCTACATAAAAGGAATGGATGTGCTTGTCGCGCAGGGTCTGCACGTAGATCCGTTCGCCTTCGGATGTGAGGTTGTGGTTGGCGGTCTCTGCCTGTTGGATGGTGGTGGCTTTATACACGTTGGATGGAATGGTGTTTATTTTGGCGGGCAGGTCGAACCCCAGGATGGGGCCGGTACGCACGAACTCATGCGCGAACTTGGTATATTCTTCCTTCATGGCGGGGTTCGACGGTGCGGGGTGAAAGACATCGATGATGTATTGCTTGTCGTCGGGGATGGAGTATGCCAGCACCGCATCCATCACAGATTGGGCTTCTGCACTCAGGGCGAGGAACTCGTATTGAAAGGATGCAATGGGCGCGCCATCGTAAATGGATACGCCGATCGGCCCATGCACTTTGTATTTCGTTTTATACGTGATCTGGTAAACGTGATTGTGCGAGGCGATCATTGCCTCTACTGCCCACCAGTGTTCGATGTCGGGTCTTGGGCTCTTCATGCGATAATAAGACGGGTTCCTTTTTGGTTTGTTACTATTCCAATGTACTTTCGCCATCAGTGAGCACATAAAAACTGCGCCGGTTATCATGCACGAAGTCAGTGACTATGTAGCCTGATGAGAATGCAGTTTCGAAAACTTCGCGCGAGAAGAAACGCCAGTCGCGTGCGAGGGCAATGTCTGCTTCTTTCATGGCGTTGAAATCGGATGGGATCTCGGCAAGCAGGAGATTCCCTTCAAGGGCAGGAACATGTTCGGGCGGCTGGGGCAGGCTGGAGGTCTGTATGAGAGGCGTGTAGAGGGGTTGAAGGTCAGCCTTTGAGAAATCATCAAGTTTCAAAGGACCGCGCGCGCCTTTGCCGAGTCTCCGTTCGACCCGGCGGGTGTTGACCCACAAATCCACCTGGAAGCGGTCGGATGGCAGGCCGACATTGAGCCCATCACGCATGTCGCCGTATTCAGACTGGCGATAAGTGTTGCAGACCGCGCCGAGTTTCGAGATGTTGAGATAAGCGTTGCGGCTGAGTAGGGGATCGTACGTCCATGTGATGTGGTCAACGCCCTGCTTGCGGACCATCTGCCATTGCGCCCGCTTCAGCGCGAAGCCGATGCCTGCATCGCGTTGCCCGGGCTTGATGCCCATCATGTGAGAGCAATGCTTGGGGCGCGGACCGTCGGGCGTGAAATCGAGACCGGGAAAGCCAAAGACGAAGCCGATGAGTTCATCATCAAGGAACGCGCCCATGACGAGACCGCCGTTGTGGATTGCCGTAATGAAAACATGCGCGGGAACAACATCGGTTTCACTGCCGGGCCAGACGGCGCGTTGTAATTCCTCGACGCGGGTCATTTCTTCGGGGGATTCAAGCAATTTTATAACGGGGTCAGGCATGGTCAACGCGAGAAGCGGAAGGCTTCCTGAATCCTTTGCGAGAATGGTTTTCGTTCCAGGTAGTTCAAGCGATGGGCGAAGCGCGCAGGCATTAATCCAAAGGTGCGCGGGAGGTTGTCCACTGGGCAGGTGCGGTTGACGGCAACGTAATCAATCCAATAGGTGGGGACGTTGAAACCCGGGGTAAATGCGTCGAGTGTGACAAAGAGGGCACGCATGTATGGCGGGGAAATGGGGACGATCAAACGCCGTGTGTGCGTGACCTCCATGATCGTTTCGAGGATGCTTCGGATTGTGAAATATTCACCACCTCCGATATCGTACGTCTGGTTGACTGTGTCTGGGTTTTGGAGCGCCCAGACAAGACAGGTAGCGAGGTCTTCCACCCACAACGGCTGAAGCAATGTACGCCCGTCGCCGGGAATGGGCAGGATGCCAGGCGTGGCGCGGATGAGGGTCGAGAGGGTGCTCGTGAAATGATCTTCGGGACCAAATACAACAGATGATCGGATGATGGTATAGGGAACGCCGCTCTTGCGGATGTGTTCCTCTGCGATGCCTTTTACCTTGTGGACGGGGAAAGCGGAAGCGCGGTCTGAGCCAATGTGGCTGAGATAGACAAACCGCTCGACGTCGGCGTTTTTGGCAACCTGTGCGAGGGCGCGTGTCCCTTCGATATCGGTTTTAAAGATATTGCCGCGCCGTCCCTGTGCCGCGGCGCTGGCGAGGTGATAGATCTGGTCAACGCCGCGCATGGCGGCGCGCAAGCCGCGCTCATCGTCCAAACCTACAACCGCCACTTCCACAGGGACGCCTTTTGGAAGGCGCGGCGAACGAGGCGAGGGGCGTAATAATACACGGACTCGTTGCCCTGTTTCGGTAAGTTGGCGCACGAGGACGCGTCCGATAAAACCTGTGGCGCCGGTAACGAGGATCATGCTGAGGATTATAGCAGAGGAGATAACCCATCCGGTTTCTGTTCATCTTGTAAATATGGTTGAATCCGCCTGCCTCAGATGAGCGGCAAGCGTGGCTCCCATCAAAGTGCATACGATGATTATTACCTTTACACCCTTGTAAGATGCACCTCTATGGGGGGCAATCGTAGGGCAATCGTAGGTTATGCGTCAAGCATGTTTAGACCCCCTATGATAAATTAGGGGCAGTAAGGTGATTTCTCTTCTCCTCCTTTTGCAAGGGAACCGCGGTCGGCGTCCGCGGTTCTCGCATTTAACGGGGACATTCGCTATAATAAACTTCCAATCCATTTTGTGAGGATGCCATGACAGTACAGATCACCATTATCGGTCTCGGACAGGTCGGCGCTTCGATCGGGCTTGCCCTGAAGGGGCGTGGAGCGAATGTAACCCTTGTGGGACACGACAAAGATAATCGTGCCGCCAAAGCCGCGCAGGATGCCGGCGCAGTGGACACCTACAAATACAACCTGCCCGATTCCGTGCGGAATGCCCAAATCGTTATCCTTGCCCTGCCCTTTGCCGAGGTGCGCGAAACGTTGGAAGTGATCGCGCCCGATTTGCAGGAGAGGGCACTGGTCCTTGACACGGCTCTGTCCAAAGGGACGGTTGCCGGGTGGGCGAGGGAACTTATCCCTCAGGGACGGTTTTACATCGGGCTCTTCCCATCCATTCATCCTGATCGATTGCATGGCATTGACTATGGTGTCAAAGCTGCGAGCGTCGACCTCTTCGAAAAAGGGGTGACACTCATCACCACACCCCAGGGAACGCCTGAGAACGTCTTCAAACTAGCAACTGATTTTGTCGCGTTGCTTGGTTCCACACCCTTGTTCATGGATACCATCGAAGCGGATGGTTTGCTGGGAAAGGTGCAGATTCTGCCGCAACTCATTGCCGCCGCGCTTCTTGATTGCACGCTCGACCAGCCCGGCTGGCAGGAGTCCAAGAAACTGGCAGGACGCCCCTACGCGGCTGTGACCTCGGGCTTGGCGTATCACGACGATGCCATATCCCTGCGCGACGCGTCACTTGAAAACCGCGAGAATATGGTGCGGTTGCTCAATTCCTACATCACATCTCTGATCAATCTTCGTGACGAGATCGAGGATCAGGACCGCGACGCGCTTCTGATGCGTTTGGAAAACTCCTGGAACGGGAGGGTCCGCTGGGTGGATGAGCGCGTGAAAGCTGATTGGCTGGATATGGCTGGCGAAAAAGTTGATGGTCAGTCATTTGGGGAGCGCATGGGTCAAATATTATTCGGTTCCTCCATATCGAAAAGGTCGAAACAGCGTAAGTGACCAAATGCTTTTGCTACATCGTCGAATGCGCCGATGGGACATATTACACCGGTTGGGCAATCGATCCTGAGAAGCGTCTGCAGGCCCATAATAAGGGACGAGGCGCAAAATACACGAAGATGCGATTACCGGTAAAACTCGTTTATGTGGAGGAACAGCCGGACCGTGTCACTGCCATGAAAAGGGAACGCGCCATCAAAAGGATGACGCGTGAGGGAAAACAAAAATTATTCATGTAGGGGCGAGGTGCTCTCGCCTCGTTTTCATTCCTGACACAAATTGGTCGCGGAAACCCCGCCCCACAATGTTAATCCGTAAACAACGGCAAATGCCCCAATGATATGATATGCATCCATTGTGCGCGGTCGCCTTCGGTGAAGATCGCCGCTTCAGCCACCACGGACGATCCTGTCTTATCGAGGATCATCCGCATCCCTTGCAAAGTGGAACCCGTGCTGATCACGTCATCCAGGATGACGACCTTTTTATTTTGCATCAACTTGCGGTCTTTCTCATCCAATATCAATGTCTGCGGCTGACCGGTTGTGATGGATAGAGTCTCAGCTTTCAACGCGTCGCCCATGTATGGCTTGTATGACTTACGCAGAACAACATAAGGCTTCTTCGTTTCAGTGGACAATGCAAATGCAAGCGGAATGGACTTCGCTTCGGCGGTGACAAGAACATCATATTCTTTATCCCTAAGCAATTTACCGAGTTCCTGAGCACAGGCTTGTACGAGTTCCGTATCCCCCAGAATATTTAGAATGGCGATCTTCAGGCCCGGATTGATCTCGAACAGACGCAGGTCTCTTTTCAAACCGGCAACTTCCACAGTGTAGGTCTTGTAATCTGACATAGTCCACTCCCGATGATGTCGTCTGAGCGTAGTGAAGAGTCTTTCCATGGAGTGGAGATGCTTCACTTTGTTCAGACGACAGGTTCTTGATAGTTCTCGCCCGTAGTTTATCACGATTCATTTATAATCACTTCTGATAACCATTCACCAATTACTGGAAATTGAAATGCTTCCTGACCTGAAACTCAACGACTATCTGCGTCTTCGTAAGCAGCATCCCTGCGGTTCCTACGAGTGGACTGTCACACGTCTCGGCGCGGATATCGGCCTTGAATGCAAAGGCTGTGGTAGGCGCGTTATGCTGACCCGCCGTGAACTTGCAAAACGGCTCAAAACAAATCTCACCACCCATGAAGATGAAAATGACCAAAAAACGGACTCCTAAAAAACCACATATCGTCTTCTACTTCTCCGATACCGGCGGCGGGCATCGCTCTGCGGCGGAAGCCATTATCGAAGCGATCAACATCGAATACAAGAAGAAGGTTACTACTGAAATGGTGGACTTCTTCAAAGACTATGCCCCGCGCCCCTTCAACCGCGTCAGCGACATGTATCCTTACATGGTCAAAGCGCCGCAGTTATGGAGCGCCAGTTTTCACGCCACAGATGGGCGAGCGCAGGCGCGTGCCATCACTGCCACCATGTGGCCCCTTGCGCGTCAGGCCGCAAAGGCGCTGGTAAAAGACCATCCTGCCGACCTGATCATTACCGTCCATCCATTTGCGAATACATTCGCGCTCAAGGCGCTTGGGAATAACCGTCCGCCATTTATCAATGTTGTCACAGACATGGTCACCACGCACGCGCTCTGGTTCGATAACCGTGCCGACCTGATCCTCGTCCCTACCGAAACCGCGCGCAAACGGGCCATCAAATACAAGATGCCTGAGGAAAAAGTAAAAGTTGTCGGTCTGCCCGTGGCAGATAAATACTGCAAGCCAATGGGACGAAAAAGCACGCTTCGAAAAAAACTCGGCTGGACAATTGACAAGCCCATCGTCCTGATGGTGGGAGGCGGAGACGGGATGGGTCCGCTTGCGAAGACGGCGTTTGAAATAGACGCTTCAGGCTTGGACCTGGGCCTGGTCATCGTTTGCGGGCGGAATCAAAAACTGAAAGCGACTCTCGAAGCACACAAATGGGAGAATCCTGTTTTCATTTACGGCTTCACGCGCGACATGCCGGACTTCATGCGCGCCTCTGATTTCATCGTGACAAAGGCAGGCCCCGGTACGGTCGCTGAAGCGCTCAACGCTGAGTTGCCAATTATCTTGTATTCAAAATTACCCGGTCAGGAAGATGGGAATGTCACCTTCGTGCAGGAGGAAGGTGCTGGTGTCTGGGCGCCGCAACCACGCGAGGTTGTTCGAATACTGACTCGCTGGATCTCCCGCCCCGAAGAGCGCAAGAAGATCATTGAGAACTGCCGCCGCGCAGGCCGCCCCGAAGCCGCCCGGAAGATCGCGAAAGAGATTGGTGGAATGTTGGGGTTGTAGGGCGGGTTGAAAACCCGCCAAGATTATCGGCTGATGGGTTATTGTCATGCTAAAAGCCTGACGTTCTTGTTTAGCGTCTAAAGCAGGAAAACGGCATATGTGGCAGTCAAGTCGCTAGAAAGCCACCTAGCACCATCTGTGCTAGCCGTACCTGTAGGCGTCAC
>DATDAG010000244.1:0-5283 GCA_036525495.1 Anaerolineales bacterium | reverse complement strand
GATGTCACTGACGGATAATCCCGTGACCACTGAGAGAGTTAGAGTGCTATCCACCAGCCGTTGCCCGAAATCGGTTTTCGCTCCATATTCCTTATTGAAGTGAAGTTGATTCGGATTCACGGATAATAATGTAAACCATGTGTTATCGGTCTCAGAAATTGTGCGTCCCAACGGATGACGATAAATATCGCCAACTTCAAAATCTTCGTAGAACCGACCCCTCCAACCGGGTTTTATACTCATCATACGCCTCCTGAAAAAAATTAGATTGCGCCTGCGTTTTTTAGCACGGCGATCTCGCCATCGGATTTGCCGAGTAGTCCCTGATAGATTTCTTCGTTATGTTGTCCTAATAATGGGGAGAAAGTAAACGAATCTTCGTACGTTTCGGATAACTTGACCGGGTTGCCCGGCAAGCGTACACGTTCACCGTTTGGGCTTTCCACTTCCACGACCATGTTTCGCGCGATCACTTGTGGATCCATGAAGGCTTCGCTGAAAGAATAGACAGGCGCGCAGGGAATACGGGCAGTTCGCAACTTATCCAGCCAATATTCTTTATCATGGGCTAGAAAGACTCGGTTCAACTCTCCATCGATCTGTTCCCGGTTCTTAAGCCGACCTGCCCGCCTGAGATTTTCTTCTGTATGTAATTCAGGGAGTTCCAGGATCTCCATCAGGTTTTTCCAGAATTCATCTGTTACTACAGCAAGAATAATATGGCCATCTTTGCAGGGATAGACATCATAAGGCACATGGTTGATGTGCGCGTTACCGATACGTTGGGGATTTTCCCCGGACATGAGATGGATCGTTGCCACATAATTCAACGCGCTGATCTGAGTGTCCAGCATCGAGATATCCACATGCTGCCCGCGTCCCGTCTGGCTGCGCGCTACAACTGCCGATAATATTCCGATCACTGCCATCAGGCTGGCATTCGCGTCAGAGATCGGGTATCCAGCCCGTGTGGGTGGATCGTTCAGTCGACCCGTTATGCTCATTACGCCGCTCATTGCCTGGGCAACCATATCATACGAAGGAAGTTCCTTATTTGCTCCTGTCTCACCAAAGCCTGTGATACTGCATGTGATAATACGAGGATTTATTTCTGCCAGGCGATCATGATCGATCTTTAACCGCTCGACAACACCAACGCTATAGTTATTCAGCACAATATCAGAAACTTTGACGAGATCATAAAACAATGCCAACCCCTGTTCTGATTTCAAGTTGATCGTCACGCTCTTTTTATTCCTGCTGAGATTCAGGAAATATGGTCCCATTCCATCGACATCGAACTTGGGATCATCTGCCATCAAACCGCGCGTCATTTCACCGTGAACAGGCGGTTCTACCTTGATCGTCTCAGCGCCCATATCTGCCATTAGCATTCCAGCATACGGTCCGCTGACCATGTGCGTGAGTTCCAGTATCCGAATCCCCGAGAGAGCTTTCATTCAGTTAGTCCTTAATAGGATTTTGGTAATCCCAACACATTGTGCCCCAGATAACTCAAAATGAGGTTGTTCGTAACCGGAGCCACCTTAAACAAACGACTCTCGCGAAATTTCCTCTCGATGTCATATTCCACTGCCATGCCATAACCGCCGAATGTATCCATGCACATGTTTGCGGCAGTCCATGCTGCTTCAGATGCCAGGTACTTCGCCATATTCGCTTCCGGTCCAACCTTATGCCCGGCATCGAAGCGACTCGCGGCTTTATGGCGCATCAGGTCGGCGGCTTCCGTTTGAGCATAAGCGGCGGCAATCGGGAATTGCACACCTTGGTTTTTTCCGATGGGAACGCCAAACACTTCCCGTTCGTTGGCATATGTGGTTGCCTTTTCAATAAAGAATTTTGCATCCCCGATGGATTCAGCGGCAATCAATATCCGCTCGACATTCATGCCGCTCAGTATATATCGAAAACCCTGTCCTTCTTCGCCAATACGATTCTCAACTGGTATGTGAAGATCTTCGATATGCAGGATGTTGGTCTCATGATTGATCATTGTCTCAAGAGGAGTTACTTTGATACTGTTGCCGGCTTTCTTGAGATCAACGATAAAAACGCTTAGATTCCCCGCCCGGTTATTTTCATCGTATGGCGATGTGCGTGCCAGCAGCAGCAGCAGGTCAGAATGCTGGACTCGCGAGATAAAGATCTTCTGCCCATTGACGATGTAATTATCGCCGTCCCTGACTGCCCGCGTCTCAATACGCGTCGAATCGGACCCGGCGTTTGGTTCTGTCACTCCAAACGCTTGCAATCTGACTTCGCCACCGGCGATGCCTGGCAGGTATTTTCTCTTTTGTTCATCACTGCCGTGACGAAGGAGAGTTCCCATGATGTACATTTGGGCGTGACAAGCCGCTGCATTTCCTCCAGACCGATTGATCTCCTCTAAAATAATACTGGCTTCTGTTACGCCGACTCCGATTCCCCCGAATTCTTCCGGGATCAAAGCCGCCAGCCAGCCACCCTTGGTCAATTCATCGACAAATTTTTCCGGATAACTTTTACTGGTGTCCAATTCACGCCAGTACTCATTGGAGAAGTCACTGCAAATTCCCTGAATTGCACGACGGATCTGTTCCTGTTCCGGGGTGAAATCAAAACTCATTTCGAGACCTTCATTTCTGAAATGTATTACTTTTTGTTTAAAGCAAAGGCGTGTGCAGCAACGGCAACCTCGGTACCCGCGAGACCGATAGAACAAAACAAGGTTCGTTGTTGATCGCTTGTTCTTCCAGGTTGTTTACCAGTGACGATGTCAGCAAGTGAGACAAATTGCCTGAGCGGGATGTGGTCATACAGAAAGTATTTTTCACCAAGATCTGCTATTTGTTCCACCGAGTCCGTTGAAATCAGATCGCTTTGAGGCGCAACATCTAATGGCAGCTCATGGTTGTTGGGCCGGTATGGTCCAATGGTTGTTACATGTGTGCCGGGTTCCAACCAATTTGGGTCGAAGACAGGTTCTTTGCTGATCGTGGCACAGATCAATACATCCGCTTGTTTCACAACATCCTTGACAGAGTCTGTTGCTATAATATCACGATCCAATTCAGCGAACATTTTCTGTGCAAACTTTTCCCTATTATCTTTATCCCGGCTATAAACGAATATATTATCGAAATCACGCACCAGCACCGCCGCTTGAAGTTGTGTGACCGCCTGCTGACCTGTTCCAATGATCCCCAGGGTTTTAGATTCTTCTCTTGAAAGATATTTGACAGCAACACCACCAATGGCGCCAGTGCGCAACTTGCCTATGGCTGTCCCGATCACCACGCCTTTGAATGCGCCGTTCTCACTGTCAAAGACTGCAACAAGCTGGTTGTCCTTAACTGTTGCATTATTGAAGACACTATAAACTCGAAACCCCATGCCCTGCTCCTGATTGGGCGAAGTGCCAACGGTGAACATCATCCCGCCTTTGCTTCCTTCCACAAGGATGCGCGGCGGGCTAGAAAAACTTCCTGCTGACTTTTGGCGGAACGATTCTTCGATGATATCAACTACCGCCTTCATATCCAGCAGGCGATGGATATCCTGGTCTGTTAGTATTTGATAATCCATAAAACTATTCACTCCATCTCTTTATAATGCTTTTATAGTATCGATAACAGACTGGGTTACTTCTTCTGTTTTAGCCTTGCCGCCAACATCAGGGGTGAGGATGCCATGGGAAGTAGTTTCCCGGACAGCCTTGTAAATCATCCCTCCTGCCTCACTTTCACCCAGGAAATCCAACATCATGGCGCCACTTAGAAACATGCCAATAGGGTTGGCAATCCCCTTACCGTAAATATCCGGAGCTGAGCCATGGACAGGCTCGAACATGGAGGGGAAGTCTCTCTCAGGATTGATATTGCCGCTGGGTGCCATACCCAGGCTTCCAATGATAGCTCCACTCAGATCGGTCAGGATATCTCCATGGAGGTTAGAAGCCACCACCACATCCAGGGATTCTGGATTTAGCACAAAACGAGCGGCCATGGCATCCACCAGCACACGTTCGGTTTTAACCTGGGTATATTCAGCCGATACAGCCTGAAAGACTTCATCCCACAACACAAAACCATATTGCTGAGCATTCGATTTGGTTACATTGGAAACTTTCTTGCGGCGTTTTTCAGCCAGCTCGAAAGCATAACGTATCACACGTTCAACACCTTTGCGCGTGAAAACACTGGTCTCCATAGCGACTTCCTGGTTTGTTCCCTTCTGGGCGCGCCCACCTACGCCTGCATATTCACCCTCGGTGTTTTCGCGTACCACTACAAAATCAATATCCCTAAACTTTTTTCCTGCGAGCGGACTCTTGATCCCCGGGTATAACAATGCAGGGCGCACATTCGCATATTGCTGAAAACCCTGGCAGATTGGCAAACGTAATCCCCACAAGGTGATGTGGTCAGGCACTGTTGGCCATCCGACAGCACCAAAGAATATGGAATCAAAATCTTCTAATGATTTCAACCCGTCTGCCGGCATCATTTCCCCTTTGCTAAGGTAATATTCCGAACCCCAGGGAAACTCTTTCCAGTCGATCTTATAACTTTGAGTTACATCGGCAAGCAAGTTAAGCACTTTGACGCCCTGGGACATGATCTCCTTTCCAATGCCATCCCCTGGTATGGATGCTATGCGGTAATGATTCATTGTCATACTCGCTCCATGCCAATTTACTTAGATTGTTCTGTGTAAAACTTTTTTGCAATTCCAAATGCTGTGAGTGAAGCGGGGATACCCGCGTAAGGCGCTATCTGGATCAATAATTCCCTCATTTCATCAGGAGTGATTCCAGAATTGTGAGAGGCGTTTATATGTAGGGTGAGTTCCTTCTCTCTTCCCAAAGCGGTCAATACCGCGATGACGATCATGTGTTTCGTTTTTATATCCAGACCGGGGCGCGCCCATGCTCCCCACGCTGATTCGGTGATAAATTCTTGGAAATCCCGATCAAAATCTGTTGCATTCGCCCATGACCTTTCTACATGCTCTTCCCCCAAAACTTGTTTTCGCACTTTCATTCCTTTATCGAATTTCGATTCTGTCATTTGGGTTCTCCTTCTTCGTGATCCTCTATTGTTTTATGGGTGTTTGTGTTTTGAATAACAAGCCGGTGATGCAAAAGCAATGCAAATATCACACCAAGAAGCGACCCTGCCGCCAAAGTAAAAAATGCCCATTGCCATGACACACCAGTTGAAATTCCATTGGTTGATCCATAAGAAATTGCGATGTCGAGCGTTTTGCCAAATACATAGG
>DATDAG010000243.1:0-3111 GCA_036525495.1 Anaerolineales bacterium | reverse complement strand
GAATGATTTTGACGGTCGTTTCAACAATGGTTTTGCCGAAGGAGTGAACTTGAAAATCAAAATGCTCAACCGTCGCGGTTATGGCTACCGCAATTTCAATTCCTTTCGTCTACATGTTTTGGTCGCTTTTGACCCGATTGCCCGTTAAAAACGGGAGAGCCATAAAAACACAATCTGCCCAAGGAGGATTACCATGCTAGTAGTTATTAGTGATCTGCACCTGGGAGACGGCACAACCGCCGAATCCATCCCAGCCAGCGCGTTCTATCTGTTTGCAAAGCGCCTGAGGCAGGATGCCCACTTTGCATCCATGCATAACAGGAAATATCACCCCATCCAGGAACTGGACGTTATCTTGATGGGCGACATCATAGACCCGCTTCATTCGACCTTATGGCTGTTCCCCCCAAAGGGGCAGGAACGTTACATCAGCATTGACGGACAGGAACATATCCGCATCACCGAGGAGGGCGAGGAAGGTTACGTCCGTCCGTGGAGCGACCCGTCCCATCCACTGTTCGCGCCGAAATTGCTCGAAGTGACACAAGCCATCATCGAACACAATTCAGAAGCGCTTGAAGTCATGCGCAAACTGGCACACGGGGATTTCATCGAATTCGACCCTGCGAATGGCAATGGGAATCGCGACACCAAAAGTCAAAGCAAGATACCTCTCAAGGTACGCTTCCATTACATGGTCGGCAACCACGATTGGTACTACCATCTCAAAGGTGAAGCCTTCGACCAGATCCGCGGGGAGATCATCAAGGCGATGGGCTTAAGCAACCCGCCCACCCCATTCCCATACGACCTGCGTAAACTGGAAGCCAGCTCCGAATGGGAGCAGGATGAAGCGCCCGAGATCGAAAGACTATTCAGGCGATATCAGGTTTTCTGCCGTCACGGTGATTATTATGATTCCTTCAACTTCAACAGCGAACGCGGGCGCGACATCGCAACTCTCGGTGACGCCTTCACCATGGAAGTCTGCAATCGCTACCCCGAAGAACTCAAACGAAAACCTGACCTGAACCCCGAGATTGTGAACAACCTGCGCCACATCACGAATGTCCGTCCAACACTCGCCACTCCCTTGTGGATCTCAGGGCAGATCAAGAGACTCTCCAATGAACAGTTACTCTCCGGGATGAACGAACGCGACCTCAAACAAATATGGGACGACCTCTCGGATAAATTCATCAACCTCAAATTCGTGAAAAGCAAGGACATACCCTTCAAGATAGACATCGTGGATAAAATGCAGGCAGCGATCAAAATCTCGAAACTGATCTCTCTTGATACGCTCGATAACGTAATCTACAAAATCCAGAAAAGAAGGATGTTCGGCGGCGACCATTCCTTTGCCGAAAATGCGCTCAAGGAACCTTCTTTTCTCGACGACACAGCCCGCTATATCGTCTATGGACATACGCATCACCAGGAGACTGTCCCTCTCGATTACGACGATCATGGCGGCAACCAGATCTACTTCAATTCAGGCACCTGGCATACCTACTTCGACCTCGCAAGAAAAGACCCTAAAGAAAAAAAGTTCGTGCCCTATAAGGCCCTCAGCTACATCACTTTCTACAAGGAAGACGAGCATGACGACCGTCACTTCGAAACCTGGACAGGTGCCTACGCGTGATTCATTTATATGAATCAGGACATCCTAATCATCGGAGGCGGACCAAGCGGACTCTCTACCGCACTGCACCTGCATCGAATCGCCCCGCATCTAAGCCACCGAATCCTGATCCTCGAAAAGGAACATTACCCGCGCCTCAAACTTTGTGCAGGCGGACTCACCCTGGACGCTGAGATCATCCTTGAAAGACTCGGCCTCGATCTAAACGAAGTCCCGCATGTATTCGCAGACAACATCCACTTCGACTTTGAATCCAAGGGATTGAACATCCGCATCCCTAGGCGGCATGCTCTACGAATCATCCGCCGCGATGAATTTGACAACTGGCTGGCAAAAAGGGTTCGTGAATCGGGAATCGAGATTCAGGAAGGGATGACTGTAAAGAACATCACTCCACAAGCGGACAAAGTGATCGTTGAAACAGATCAAGGAATTTATCATGCCCAAATCGTCGTTGGCGCAGATGGCTCGAACGGCATTACCCGCCGCTGTATTTTCCCCAAAGACCCTGTTTATACGGCAAGGGTGTTGGAAATTTTGACCCCCATCCAACCCTCCCCAAATTTCGGAGACATGGGAGGAGGCCGGGAAGGGGTCGCCTTTTTCGAATTCTCCCCTGTTCCAGACAACATCGCTGGCTACATTTGGAACTTCCCCACGCAAATCAGAGGTGAACCCATGCGTTGTTGGGGAATATACGATACGAACATCCTTGCAGGTGGAAGACGTCCGCAACTCAAAGAGCCACTGGCAAAAGAAATGAAACGCCTCGGATTCGACCTGAACGAGTACATGATCAAGGGGCATCCCATCCGCTGGTTCAGCCCGGAGAATCAAATGTCCGTGCCGCGTGTTCTGCTTGTAGGCGACGCCGTAGGTGCAGACCCGATCTTCGGCGAGGGGATCAGCATCGCATTAGGTTATGGCAAACTTGCGGCGCGCGAGATCAGCAAATCGATCCAGCGTAGCGAATTTTCATTCCGCGAATTCAAGCGGCGGGTGTTGCGAAGCAGGCTTGGTCAAACATTGATCGCTCGTTGGGTGATCGCATACATCGTCTATCCACTTAAGTGGCGCTGGTTCCAGATCCTGCTGTGGCGTATTCTTAAACCGGTCGTCCTGTTGATCGCATGGATATTTGTGCTGAACTGGGGCAAACGATTAAAGTAGATCAACCTCAGCCGAGAATAAAAATACCCGCCGCAAGGTGACAGGGTATCAAACAAAAGATTCTTCGCCACGGGTGGCAGCGCATCGTTCCCTACGAAATAGAACTATCCATCCTCGTCAAGTTCATCGAGTTCTTCAAGGTCATCAATTTCGTCGGGGTCAAAAGACATCAATTCGAAACGATCTAGGTCTTCGGTGAAGGCAAGGTTATCGAGTGCCTCTTCGAGAAAGCCGATCAACTCTTCATCCTCAGCGCGGTCGAGCAGGGTTTCGAGATAGGTTCCCACATCCTC
>DATDAG010000242.1:0-9052 GCA_036525495.1 Anaerolineales bacterium | reverse complement strand
TTCAGGATGATCCTACTTGCAAATGGTTCCTCCGCACTCCTGCGATGGCTGCTGGATTGACCGATCATATTTGGACTGTTAAAGAACTGTTGTTTACTGTACCCTTACCAAGTGCTAAACACACTTGATCGGGAGACTACCAAAATTCAGAAGTCTCAAAAAATCCAAAAAGTGTTCGATGGTATAATTTCCGCCCGTATGATTCAGGAACCTTCCTCCACCCAAAAAACCAAGGTCTGCCCCACCTGTGGAACGCGCTTGAGTGAGAACGCCACACGATGTCCCGTTTGTGGGACGGAATTGACGGCAAAAGCCGCGCCAAAATCGAAGCAAGCTGATACAGGGATGCGGGCAAGCCGCATGCCTGAACTCACCTTAAGCCTGCCTGCCGCGCTGGGCGCGCTCGTAATTATTTTGTTGATAGGCGCGGCGGTTGTTTATTTTGGTTTGAGCACAGGCATCGGCGGACAACAATTGACCGAGCCGACGGCAGAAGGAACCGCCACCCCAACCGCAACACAAACCCTGACGCCCACAGAGACGCTTCCCCCAACCCCCATCCCTACTGAAACACCGTTACCACCGTTCGATTACACTGTCCGCTCGGGCGATACCTGCGGTGGCATCGCAGTCGCGTTTGGCGTCTCTGTGCAAAGCATCATCATCCTGAACAACCTGCCGACAACCTGCATCATCTCGCAGGGACAGACGTTGAAGATCCCCTACCCAACGCCGACACCCGCGCCGCCACCAACGGATATTCCAAATTCCGCAACGCAAACGGCGCAAGCTTGCGAAAAGGTTGCCTACACCGTCCAGGCAAACGACACTTTATCGCTCATCGCGGCAAATTACAACGTCCCGCAGGATGCGATCAAATTCTATAACGGCCTTTCTACGGACACCGTCTTTGTTGGATCATCCATCGTGATCCCGTTATGTGAACGATTTGCCACACCAGGACCCACCCCCACAGCCACCCTCCCGCCTCCTTACCAAGCACCGAACCTGCTCCTGCCTGCGGATGGCGCCGCCTTCACCCTGGCAAACGACGTGGTCACGTTGCAATGGGCATCCATCGGAACACTGCGCGATAACGAGGCGTACCAGATCACGATCGAGGATGTGACCTCCGGCGAGGGGTTGCGCCTGACAGATTATGTAACCGACACGAAATATATCATCCCAACATCCTTCCGCCCTAGCGACAACCTGGCGCATGTCATCCGCTGGTGGGTCACCACCGTCCGCCAAAATGGCGTGGACGAGCAGGGACAACCTATCTATAATTCGGCGGGAGCCATCAGCGAGAAGCGTGTCTTCACGTGGGTTGGGGTTGCTGTCCAAGGTTCGCCCAGCCCCTAGTCCAGATAGAAGCGAAGATTTTCCTTTCCCCGTCGAATATTTGGCGGGGATTTTTTATTCCCAATACCCTTGACAAATCCTCTGTTCCAACTATAATATGCCCAATATTCAATTATTTGAATAATTCAAATTATGGAGTTTCATATGCCTCCCTTCCCTGTAGTACTCGAAAGATCATCGCAAAAAACCATTGAGGTTTCACTTGTTCCCGCGCAAAATGTCTTCTCCAGCATGGTATTACTTGCAAAGGATGAAGACGAACCGGGCATCCATGAGTGGATTGCCAGAACGCGTGCGGCTATGTCCAGAAAAGAACTTGAAAATCACACACTGGCGATCATCGGTTTTTTCTTTGCGATCCTTCCTGAAGAGGGACAGGTCACCTTCCCAGCATATTTGAATCAACTGGAAAAGACTGATGCGGTTGTACTCAGGGACAAAATGCTCAATACTTATGCAAGTCTCTGGCGGGAAAATACAGCCAGAGTCAATTGGGACAAAGTGCTTTCGTCTGCGGGAAATTACATAAATTTTCTCAAATCACGCTTCGACGACAAGCATGTGGATGTCAAAATCGAAACAAAAGCCTACGAGTACGTGCTAGACCCACCTGCCATGAAGGAGTTTCTCACTGGGCATATGACCTGGATCTGGGAAAATCACTTCAAACCTGAATGGGAGCGTGTCGAATCCATGTTGAAAGAATCGGTGCGTTCGTTCCAAAACACCGACCTGACAGGCATGTCTCGCATGGAAGCCGCAATCTTTGTAACCGGGCAGGATGTAAGCAATTCGAAATGGTGCCAAAAAATGGATGCGGCAGAACGTGTGGTCTTCGTCCCCAACGCGCACATTGGACCTTACATCCATGCCAGCACACACAATAATGTGCTCGAGGTTGTGTTTGGCGCACGCCAACCCGAAGGGACTGGAGAGCGCATCCCCGACCTTGACCGTAACGAGACCGTCTCACGGCTATCAGCGCTGGCAGACGATACGCGTTTGCACATCCTGCAACTCGTTGCTGAAAGAGGTGAAATTCGCGTGCAGGATATTTTGGAAGCGATCAATATGAGCCAGCCAAGCGTTTCACGTTACCTGACCCAGTTGACAGCCGCAGGCTATCTGCAGGAAAGGAGAGAAGGCGGAGCAAAAGTTTATATCCTCAACAAAGACCGCATCGACAAAACACTCAAGGCAGTCAACGCCTTTTTACTCGGCAATTCGTAGGTTTTGTTTTCCCAAAGGAGAGAAAAATGAATGACTGGAACAACGACTATTTAGCTGAATTTCACAGGCAAGATCTGCTCAGGGAAACCGAACAGATCTGTCTCGCGAATCTGGCAATGCAATCTCGTGTATATCGCCCCAGCTTATTCACACGGGCAATGCATGGCTTCGCAAGTTGGATGATTTTGGCGGGCAAAAAACTTCACAATCGCTACGAAATCCCAACCGCGCATACTCACCAGACGACATCAAGCTCATTCGCAAGGTAAGTTTACAAGTAACGACTGTTTTATAGACGGTTGTTACCAGAATCAGATCGGCATTGGAGAATAATGAGATCTTTATTAGAAAAAGCAAATAACATATACAACGAATATCCGCATGCTTTCTGGACATACAATCTCATCGTATTCATAGACCGCCTGGGCGGGTTCATGCTCTACCCGTTCTTCGCGCTTTATCTCACACAGAAATACGATATCGGCATGGCTGCAGTCGGCTTACTCTTCGCGGCATTCTCGATCTCAGGCTTCGTAGGGAGCGCCATCGGTGGCGCGCTGGCAGACCGTATGGGACGCAGAGGTGTGATCATCGTCAGCCTTTTGCTCTCGTCACTCAGCGCTCTCGGCATGGGTTTCGCGCCCACACTGGTTATCTTCATCGCTGTTTCTATCATCGTCGGCACACTTGGTAATATCGGAGGTCCCGCACATGAAGCGGTTGTGGCAGACCTGCTTCCTGAAGAAAAACGAGCGGAAGGATACGGCATCATCCGCGTGGTCTTCAACCTGGCAGTCATCATCGCACCACCCATCGCAGGATTGCTCATCGCCCATTCCTACCTCACCCTCTTCATCGTGGATGCAGCCATCAGCGTCATCGCAGCAATCATCGTATTTGTCGCACTACCCGAGACAAAGCCACAGTCGCACCCAGATGCCGTACCTGAAACTATGAAACAGACATTCGCCGGTTATGGACGCGTCTTCCGCGACAGACCTTTTGTTCTCTTCATCGGCGTAACAGTCATGATGACCCTTGTATACATGAACATGAACACCACACTTGGAGTGTTCCTGCGCGACTTCAAAGGATTACCTGAAATCGGTTACGGCACATTGCTAAGTATTAATGCGCTTATTGTGGTTTCACTACAATTCTGGCTTACACGCAGGCTCGAAAAATTCAACCCCTTGTATATGATGGCTGTGGGCACACTCCTCTACGCCATTGGTTTTGCAATGTATGGCTTTGTCTCGGGTCTCGCACTTTTCATCGCCGCCATGATCATCATCACGATCGGCGAAATGGTAGTAGCGCCTTTCCAGCAGTCACTGGTGGCAAGTTTCGCGCCTGAAGATATGCGCGGACGCTATATGGCGGTTTCCGGTCTCACTTGGGGCATTGCCTTCATGATCGGACCATATTTTGCCGGGCTGCTTCTCGACAGCGCCAATCCCAACGTGCTCTGGTACATAAGCGGATTTATCGGTCTACTTGCCACGATCGGATTTGTTGTGCTCGACAATTCAAGCAAACCTGTCGTACCAACCGCGAAACCAGCCACCACGGATTAGCTTCTCCCGACAAGAGGGGCAGGTTCCCAAGCAAACCTGCCCCTCTTATTTTTATTTTAACGCATCAACCCAAGCTGATAATTGATTCTGCCTCGACAAACTTCGCATCCGCTTTTACAATTTTGCGCCAACAACATAATATCAGCAGGAGAACCGACATGGACGTTACTTCCTACAATAAGGATGCATGGAACAAACAAGTGGAAGGCGGTGAAAATCGCTGGACAAAAACCGTTGATTCTGAAATTATCGCCAAAGCAAGGATGGGCGAATTCTCTATCGTATTGACTGAAAACATCCCTGTCCCCCATCGTTGGTTCCCCCCGCTCAAAGGCGCAGAGGTGTTATGCCTTGCATCAGGCGGCGGGCAACAGGGGCCAGTTCTCGCCGCGCTCGGTGCGAACGTGACTGTCTTCGACAATTCCCCCGCTCAATTGAAACAGGACCAACTCGTGGCGGAGAGAGAATCGCTGAGTCTAAGAACAGTGGAGGGCAACGCGGCGGATCTATCCATATTCGCGGATGAGTCGTTCGACCTGGTCTTCAACCCCTGTTCAACTGTTTTTATGCAAGACGTCCATGTCGTTTGGAGGGAGTGTTCGCGCGTCCTTCGCTCAGGCGGGATTTTGATGACAGGCTCGATGAACCCTGTTCACTATATTTTTGACTTGTTCAAAATGGATGAAGGCATTCTCGAAGTGGCACACCAAATCCCCTACTCCGACCTTACCAGCATTCCAAAGGAAGATCTGGACGAACAGATCGAAAAGGGCTTACCCGTCGAATTCGGACACTCACTCACCGACCTGCTCGGAGGTCAGTTGGATGCGGGGTTTGTCATCACAGACGTGTACGAGGATTATATGCTCGATTCGCCTCTGCATACTTACCACCCCAGTTACATTGCGACGCGAGCTGTAAAAATGTAGACTTAAAATTCAAACAGCCGGAGGCAAAAAACCTCCGGCTGTTTTTGTTACTGTGAGCCGATCTTATCGATCAACTCTAGGGTAGTTCATTGACCCTGTTGGTGCTCGGAGGAGCAACCGGGCTGAACGTACCAAGATAGTTTACGAGGGCTAGGAGGTCATTGCCTCCGTCAAGCCTCGGCGCGGTGTTCGAGCCGAACGTGAAGAAGTTGTCGCCACCGTCAGCAAGGAAGTTATTCACGGTCACCATGTACGAGGCGGCGGGGTCAAGCGCAACGCCGTTCAACTTCACGTTGCTTATCGTCACCGAGGTACAGTTACCTGCCACAATGGTCTTGGAAAGATCATAAGTGAAACCATTTGATACGCCGAGATGCAGGAACGCACGGCTCGAGCCGAGCGGCTGACACTGCTCTTCGAGTACAGAGATGATCTGGGCACCAGTCATCGGATACGTGATGAGGGTATTTCCAAACGGCTGGAACGTGAATGCCTCACCGAATGTGACAACTCCGTCACCCTCACCTGCCGACTGGGCATACTTCAGATCGGAACGTACTCCGCCTGGGTTCATGAACGCAATCTGTGCACCGGCAGCCGATGTCGACCACAGCTGGGCATCCGCGACAAGGTTACCAGCTGGTGACTCAACGCCACGATCTGATCCCGGCGGAGTTCCGCCACGATTGATGTCAGCGGTGATTGTGCCGACAGGAGTGCTGCCGGCGGCATCAAAGAGAGGTGTCCATTTTTCGATTACTGCCGTAATCGCGGGATCGGGGGAAAGCGACGTACGATCGACAAGGTGGTTTACTGCCATGCTCAGGTCACGACGCACATCGTTCGTTCGCTTGTCGAGGACAAGCTGAAATTCCGACACGATGCGACCATACGAGTAGGCGCTCGTAACGATCCTGGGATTGCCTGCCGAATCGGGAAGCACACAATTGTAAGGCAGATGGGTATGACCGGTGATTAGAACATCAACGGCTGGGTCCAAAGCATCATTGATCGCGACAATCGGTCCGGAGATGCCGACACAGGCATTATAGTCACCTGGAGGCGGGGTCTGCGAGCCGCCTTCATGCAACAGCACCACAATCGCATCAACACCCTGCGCTTTCAGGATCGGGACAAGTGCATTCGCGGTCTCTGCTTCATCAAGGAAATCCCATCCCTGAATGCCGGCTGCGGCAACCAGGGTATCGGTTGCCTCGAGTGTCATGCCGATGAAGCCGATCTTTATGCTCTCAAAATTCTTGATCCAATAGGGGGGCAACGGTGTTTCGCCCGTTGTGTCGTTGACCACATTGGCCGCGAGCCACTGGAAATTGGCGCCAGCATATGGAGCATCCGGGAAATAGCAACCATCCACCGGATGACAGCCGCCGTTCTGCATACGGAGCAACTCCGTGACACCCTCGTCAAACTCGTGGTTGCCCACACCTGAGACATCAAGGCGCATGGCGTTCAGCGATTCAACAGACGGTTCGTCATGGAAGAGACCGGAGAAGGCTGGCGAACCGCCAATAAGGTCACCGGCCGCAACCGTGAGGCTGTACTTGTTACCGGCACGCAACTGGTTCAGTTTCGCTGAAAGATATTCCCCACCACCGGCTTCCACACCGTCCACTATACCTGCATCATTCGGTTTAACATGCCCGTGGTAGTCGTTGAATGCCAGCAACTGGACCGGTACGAGCTGCCCGCTTGGGTCGGGATTGCCAGGTCCCCCGCCCACGCTTGCTGGCGCCGCAGATACGACAGGTGTAAGCAGAAGCAATAGGGCTAAAATTGATATGATTCTTACTGATGTTCGTTTCATATTGTTATTCTCCTCTGAAACTATTAATTGAAAACCAACGAGAAGCTTGTTTATTTTTTGTTGTTACACCTCCTTTGAAAAGGCAATCTAGACTTTGGAAACACCTTACAATACCCATTATACTGAATTGGGGGAGAGAATAATTAAAGTGTAACCTTTTGCCTAAAAGAGTGTCAATCCAAATCCTGTATCACCCCTCCAAAAGGAGAGGTGATACAGGATTTCATCTAGTGTTTCTAATGGGTACCGGGTACGAGAACGTCAACCCATACCAACCGATGATCTGAGCTGGGGAACGGGAAAGTTCCGACCAACAGGAACCGTGGATCAGAATTTACAGGCCAAAACACAGCCGAATCAACAATTTGCAGGTTCTTCCTCGGGAGAACATAATCTGCTCTCAAGTTCCCCGGCGCGCTGTCGGAAAAGTCAGCCGTATCGAAAGCCGGGTCGCTCAAGTGGGTTAGATTAGCCCCTCCCTGCAAAGCGGACTGCTCTACGGCGCCCTCACTGCTGGGGGTCACCCGGGAAATAACCAGCGGATGATCAAGAAGCTGTTGGATCGAACCGGGGATGCTGTCGCCATCCAGCGGATCGGAATTCTGGTCGCCTGCGATCACGAACATTGCACCTGGTTGCAGCCCACCGTAATTGCCGTTATCGTCATAGATGTAACTACTGCGGGATGGCAGGATATAGTCAGACCAGAAGCGGATCTCATCGAAGTTTCGGGTTCCATTCCGGTCTTCGGGCCCATCAAAGACCGGTGGTGTGGGATGGCTGACGAGGAAGTGCACCACCTTGTCGCCGATCAGGATGGGAACGTCCCAGTGGCTTTTGGATGAGAGACGGAACGAGTCCAGTTCCGGACCTGGCGTATACCAATCTGCCGGATCGGGTGTATTCGGATCGTCAGGCAATAACGCCCCGGGCATATCCTTCCACTTGAAGTACTGGAAGGTTCGCACATTGTCGTAATCGATCGGGTACATCGAGAGCACTGCCATGCCAAATTGTCCTGGGAAGAAGCCAAACCCGAATGCATCGTTGGGGCCGCTTACTGAACCGCTGTTATCCAGATCAAAGCCTGATGGAATGCCGGTGTTGGAGGGTGCGATATAGGCATACGGATAATTGATCGGTGCGGCGCTGCCATGCGCCACCGACAGGTAATTGGATTGGAAATAAGCAAGCGCAGTTGGATCGTAATCAAACTCATTGATCAGCAATACATCAGGCCGGGCGCGTTGGATGATCTCAGCGATCACATCAGGCTGAGCACTGCCAGGTACTGCCAGTTCGGCGGCTAATTGACCTGCGCTAAAACGGTTTAACGATGCATTGAAGGTTGCGAAACGGACAACACCCAGCGGCGTTGAATTCGGCGCATCTACAGGGGCGGCAAACACGCTGACAGGAATCAACACCAGGGATGCGACCAACAGAATTGAAAAAAGACCACTCAGAGATACACGTGAACCTCTGCGCGGCCTTTTTATCGGGTTATATACCATTGTTACTCTCCTCTCTTGAAACTGACACAAGTACAGACTGCTGCACGGGCAAATGCGCAGACGACTTCTCTTGATACGTCAATGACTTTTCGCCCAACACCACCACCTTTCGAGAGAAATATAACGTTGCATTCGACATAGAGACTGGAAAAATACGAATTACCACTACATTATTATACTTAAGTTGGATTGATGAATGCTAAAATCCTGATATGAAAAAGTTACAGGTTGTAAAACAAATCACAAATTCAGGATTCACTTTCTCCCAAGTGCCTCTAACAACCTGATGTTCCAATTGTCGGCAAACGAACGCAAACAGCCTGGCTACATACCGGTATCAACAAGGAAATCAGGCAGATGAAAAACACCCATCTGCCTGATCAAGGGACTGCTATTTAGCCAAATCACGAACCCGGGATGATCATCAAAATCAACTGACCGGATTCACGTTTGAAAAGTACGTTGCCAACCTGCTCCTGATCTACAAACAACCCATGACCCTGCACATCCAACAGCCAGGCGCCAGGGCCGAACCAGGCGGAGGCGTCCACAATGCCGCTGGACTCGCCGTCGGGGTCGTTAACGGTGGCTACGATGCTCCACCCCCCGCTG
>DATDAG010000241.1:0-5329 GCA_036525495.1 Anaerolineales bacterium | reverse complement strand
GGGTCGTAGCGCAGCGGAGCGCCCTTGACAGGGTGCCCGCAAGCCGGACACTTTTCTTGCTAGAAACGCTGCCTGTTGGAATTCATCTTCGTACTGCGAGGATCTTCCTGACCCAATTTACAGAAAAAACCTTGCACTATCCCATTTATTCCAAAATGCAGTTAGTCGACTCATTACTCCTCCTGATTCTTTATATAGGCAGTATATAAAAAATCTTAGTACAACTAAAGGGCGTATAAATTTCTTGTTTCCTGATTTGCATTATATTCGACCGGATAGATAAAAACAAGGCTCATCGAATAGAAATAGTGTTGGTAGACTGAAGGCATAGATATACCACTCACCAACCTCCTCATTCCGGAAGAGTGCGTACAATAGGTGATAGCCGAATCTCTCGTTAAGCTATGAATTGATGTCGTTGCGAGGGCGGTGTTCTTCCACCCGACGCAATCTCCCAATTAATGAGGGGATTCATGACATTTGTTATAGACCCAAAATTGGGATTAATCGTACAATTGGTTTGTCATTGGAGACCGAATGGCAACACACAGGGGCACACGCCAGGCTCGCTACCCAAGATTAATCCAAAAGAACTCGGGGGTCTTGGAGACCTCCGAGTTCTAAACCAAGGAGCACAATGACTACCACCTATCCTCCCGAACCGTTTCGCATCAAAGTCACCGAACCCATCCGCCTCATTCCGCGTGAAGAACGCGAAGCCAAACTCAAAGAGGCAGGCTACAACCTCTTCGCCCTCAAAGCCGAAGACATCTTCATCGACCTGCTGACCGACTCAGGCACAGGCGCCATGAGTCAGGAGCAATGGGCGGCGCTCATGCGCGGCGACGAGTCCTATGCAGGCGCGCGCTCGTATCATCGCCTCAAAGCCGCGGTGGATGAAATCTTCGGTTTCAAATATTTCGTCCCCACGCATCAGGGACGCGCCGCCGAAAACATTTTGTCCGCGTGTCTGGTCAAGCCGAATCTCTGGGTGCCAAGCAACATGCACTTCGACACCACCGACGCCAACATCCGCGCCCGCGGCGGTCGCCCTGCAAACCTGGTCATTGACGAAGCCGCCGATCCCGCGAATCCGCATCCCTTCAAGGGAAACATGGACATCGCCAAACTCAAAGCCTTCATCGCCAAATATGGGCGTGAAAAAATTCCGTTCGGGATGATCACAGTCACGAACAACGCAGGAGGCGGACAGCCCGTCTCGATGGAGAATCTCAAACAAGTTGCGGATGTCTACCACGAGGCGGGGATCCCGTTCTTCATCGACGCTGCACGCTACGCCGAAAACTGCTACTTCATCCAACAGCGGGAACCTGGCTATGAGCATGTCTCAGTCAAAGACATCGCCCGTGAGATGTTCTCGCTCGCCGACGGCATGACCATGTCCGCAAAGAAGGATGCCATCGTCAACATCGGCGGCTTGTTGTGCGTGAACGACGAAAATTTGTTTCAAGACATCAAAAACGAATTGATCCTGCGCGAAGGCTTCCCCACCTACGGCGGACTCGCGGGTCGCGACCTCGATGCGATGGCAGTCGGCTTATACGAAGGCTTGGACGAATCCTATCTCTCCTATCGCATCAACCAGACAGCCTATGTTGCTGCGAAACTCAACGAAGCAGGCATTCCCACCATTCAACCCGCTGGCGGGCATGCTGTTTATGTTGTAGCAAATGAATTGCTTCCGCATATCCCAAACTATGAATTCCCCGCGCAATCCTTGGGTGTGGAACTTTATCGCGAAGGCGCCATCCGCGGTGTGGAGATCGGTTCCGTGATGTTCGCCTGTCTCGACCCTGAGACAAATCAATGGAATTACCCCGCGCTTGAGCTCTTACGCCTAACCATACCACGGCGCGTTTATACACAAAGCCACTTTGATTACGTTGTGGATGCTTTTGTAAATATCAAATCCCGCGCAGACGAACTTCGTGGCTATACGCTCACATATTCCCCCGAATTACTGCGTCACTTCACAGCCAGGTTTGAGCCGTTGTAAAACATCTGTGACTGTCATTTCGACGAGCGAAGCGAGGAGAAATCCTCGCTTCGCCAAGCAAAAGATTTCTCGCTTCCGCTCGAAATGACGATCACCGCACCTTCTCTTCAGCTGCTCTATTTAAAAGAGCATACCCACTTTCAAGCAACCGCTTCACTTCATAATCTGAAACTTGTCCACCATCTTCGAGTTGCTCCAATGCCCGAAACATTGCCCCGCGCACGCCGCTCGCACGGTGCGCCACTACTGAATCAGCGGAGATTCTCTCAAGGCGGGCAAGTAGGAATCGGAGAGTCCGAAGCGGTTCTTCTGTCATAGGGCAAAGTATAACGAAAAATTTTCTATCATGTAAAATTCATCCCATGACCATCGAAATGTACATCGCCCTTGGCATTCTACTCTTCGCCATCATTTTCTTCATCACCGAATGGCTGCGTGTGGACGTGGTGGCACTCATCGTCGTCATCGCATTGATGATCAGCGGACTGCTCAAGCCATCCGAAGCCATTGCAGGATTTTCCAACCCAGTTGTATTGACCATCGCGGCATTGTTCGTCATCGGCGGCGGCGTCCTGCAAACAGGGCTCGCCGCGACGATCGGCAATACCATTCTCAAGATCGCAGGCACAAACCCCACTCGCCTGATCGTGACAGTGATGCTGGCCGTTGCGCTCCTCTCCGCTTTCATGAGCGATACAGGAACCGTGGCTGTTCTACTTCCCGCGGTTATCAGCCTTGCGGCAAGCGCGCGCATCAGCCCATCAAAATTATTGATCCCGCTTTCATATGGTGCATTGCTCGGTGGCGCAGCGACATTGATCGGTACACCCCCCAACCTGATCGTCAGTGACATACTGCGTGAAAGCGGTACAGAACCCTTCAAATTCTTTGACTACACTCCTATCGGTCTATTGCTCATAGCGGCAGGTGTGCTCTTCATGTTGACGATCGGCAAGCGCCTGCTCCCCGACCATGTTCAAATTCAGGATCTGCAACACTTGCCAACTCCCGAAGAGATCACCCGCCGCTACCAACTTCCCGACAACCTGTTTCGTTTGCGGGTACGTCAACTCTCCCCGTTGATTGACAAGACCATCGCCGAGGGAGAGTTCGGCGCGCACTTCAACATCAACATCGTCGAGTTGCGGCGCGCTCCCAGTCCGCGGACCAGGCTCAAGGTCGGTGAGATGCGTTTGGTTTGGCAGGCTGATAAACAAAAAACGATGAAGCCATCCGTTGAGACGACCTTCCAAGCCGAAGACCTTCTCATCGTGCAAGGCACAGCCGCCGATGTGGCACATCTTGCCGCATCGTGGAATTTGGGAGTCCAGCCTGCAGAACCCGATGACGACAAATCCCTGCTCAATCAAGAAGTGGGATTCGCGGAAGTTCTACTTCCGCCTGAGTCACAACTGATCGGCAAAACACTGACGGACCTGCGATTTGGAAGTCAATATCATTTGAGTGTGTTGGGCATTCAGCGACCAGGCGCAAACGAACCGCTAAGTTTGAAAACCACAAAACTGCATTTTGGCGATGTGCTGCTCGTGCAAGGCCCATGGGAAAAGATCATCGCGCTAAAAAAGCAGCGCCGCGACTTCGTTGTGATGGGACAGCCCGAATCCATGCTTGGACCTGCCAATCGCTCCAAAGCGCCGATCGCCGCGGTCGTAATGGTCATCATGTTGTTTACGATGATCGGCGAAGTCCTGCCACTGACGACCACATCCATGCTGGCGGGTCTGGTCATGATCCTGACGGGATGTCTGACCATCGACGAGGCGTACGGTTACATTGACTGGAAATCCATCGTGCTGGTGGCAGGGATGCTGCCGATGAGCATCGCGCTCGAAAAGGTTGGACTTGTCAATCTCGGTGCAGAATCGTTGACGAACACACTTGGTTCGCTCGGTGCGATCTGGGTGCTGGGCGGGTTGTTTCTTACCACGTCACTTTTTACGCAGGTCTTATCGAACACCGCTACCGCCGTATTGATCGCCCCGCTGGCGCTCGCCGCCGCGCACAACTTGAATGCCCAGCCGCACGCATTTCTCATGGCTGTCGGTATTGCTGCCTCGATGGCGTTCGCATCGCCCGTTGCTTCGCCTGTCAACACACTCGTGATGGGCGCGGGCAATTATCGCTTCAGCGATTACATCAAGATCGGTGTCCCCATGCTCTTGATCGGGCTGATCATCTCAATGGTGGCATTGCCACTGTTATTCCCGTTTTGACATTTGCCATCATTCTCCAAATTGGACTCTCAGAGCCGCCTCAATCTTGACGGGATGGCTGGATCCTGCCACGACAAACACTCTCTCCCCTTTACCCACAAGATCAATGATCGAGCGGACGAGGTGCTCGTCACGTGCGATGTTCCCATCAATATCGCCCAAATATCCTGGCAGGCCAAACTCGTCCGATACATCCCGCCAATCAGGTCCATTGGGGAAATATTTTGCCCAAGCCGCATCCACGTCCATCAGAGATGCAAAAGCGTTCTCGATGCCTGGGTAATCGCTTCGGTCTTTGATCGCTTCCGCAACGTTCCTTTCCGAGTCTTCTGCCGTCCCAAATCTTCGTGCACCAAACGCTGGTGATAAGACAACGTACAACGCGACCTTTTCTCGCGAAGCCTGCATCAACAACGACTCCATCTGAACGGAAACAGGAGGTTCCCATGTATATGTAGGAATCCCATCATCCAGCGCCAGTGCATGGACAATACCTGGCTCCGAGAATGTTTCCACAGGGTCCATCAAGCCAGGGAACATGATCCCCAGTCTGCTTTCCACGAGCGCAATAGTGGGATGAAACTCCACCCATCGAGATTTTATATCCGCGATCTGCGGATCATTTGGGTCTTTGGTATGTTCTGCACCATAGATCAGAACTGCACCGCCATTCGCCTCTTCGATCTGCACGATATATGGGCGCGTGTGGCTATCTTTCACCTGCTCATATTCTTTATTATCCATGATCGGCGCAGGGATTGGGATGTCATTCTGGGGCAGATATTCGGGCACTTTTCGCCAGGCAAATACCAACCCCCAGAGGATAATCCCCAGCCATATTGCAAGAATGGCAATACCTATTGATTAATCTCTTCCGAAATGGCTTTTCAACTGACATAAATTCTCCTCATTTCTCTTTGAATTTGCCATACCAATTGTGACTCCACTGCAAAAAGGGTAGTCAACCCTCCTCAGTTCGGCAAAAGTTTAATATAATCAAGGCATGTTCAGAAAAAACACCAAACACCAACAGCCCGCATTGATTAGCGCCGCCAGCGAATTGCCAGGGAAGCAACGC
>DATDAG010000240.1:0-6515 GCA_036525495.1 Anaerolineales bacterium | reverse complement strand
CGGTTTACGCGCTCTATATATGATCGCGAAAACGCTTTCCGCCAGAGGCGCGCAATCTGTTCCACACGCCAAGCAGGCGGGTCAATTCAAGTCACCCCATTTTAAATTGCTCAATCCTTCGCCGACCGTATACTCAGCCCTGGAAGTAATGGGACTCACCATGTCGCTTGAAATCCATAAGGATCTCGATAAAGCACTTGTTTCGTTTTCAAGCCATTTAGGATCAGATCAAGATCGGGGATCTTCCGACATAAGCGTTCCCCCCACTCTCACAGATGAACTCAAACAGACTCTGCGCGCTTCTGGCACCGAAGCCGAGAAAATACGCCGCGATATATTGAGCGGCAAACGCTTCCTGTTCGTCATGGGTTCTTATTATGGCAAAAGACACTTATATGAGCACGCCCAAGAGGTGGGAGTGAACATGGTGATTTTGGACGGACCGGGGCATTGGACACAGGGCGCCGTGCAGGAGGGACTGTTCGAGCGTTTCATCGAGGTGGACTTGGGGCCAACTGAGACACTGGCAGAGCGCGCCTTTGCCGCAATCAAAGACAGCGGGCTTCATTTCGACGCCATCGCCACCTTTGAAGATGGCGCCGGTCCCCTGACCGCTTTGCTCGCAACTGCCCTTGGTTTGCCGGGGCATCCACTACTATCCATCGGGTTCAGCAAGAACAAGATTTTTACCCGCGAAGTTTGCGTGGAGGCGGGAATTCCCTCTCCTCGATTTTTCCGGATCAAGTCCGAATCGGATTTGGAAACAGCGGCAACTCATGTCGGGTTCCCGGCTGTGCTCAAACCAATTTCAGGCTTTAGCTCGATCGCTACATATCTTGTGAAAGACGAATCCATACTCCGTCAGCGTTATATCCAGACCGTCACCGAGGCAAAAGGGCATTTAAAAACCATGGGCGTTCATAGCGATGACGAACTGGAGTTGATCTGGGCAAAAGGTTTTGATATGACCCTGGAGGAATTCCTGGACGGTGAGGAATTTGACGTGGACATTCTCTTATCGGAGGGTGAGCCGGTCTATGCCAACGTAATCCGGGATCTGCCCCAGCCGCATCTCAAGGAGGTGGGATCTCAAATGCCTCCCGCATTTCCAGCAGATAAGCAAGTTGAGTTGATCGCCTTTGCTGAGCAGGTGTTGCGCGCTCTCGAGTTCACTGACGGCGCATTTCATGTGGAAGTGAAGTACACATCGAACGGACCGCGCCTGGTCGAGGTCAATGCGCGCATCGGGGGAGGACCGATCTATTATTTCCATCGCCATGTATGGGGTGTGGACCTGGTGGAACAGTATTTGCTGAACTGTCTGGGAGTTCCTATCCGACCTCAAAAGGCGCCGCAACCCCTCACCTGTCTACTGACCTCCGATTTGCCAAGCCCGTATTCCGGCACAGTTACTCACGCTGATTTTCTACAGCCCATCGCGAATCACCCCAAGGTCATTCTGTGTAAATCAAAGGTCGAAGCTGGACAGAAGGTGATCGGTTCTGATACAGGCGTCCCGGATTGGTTGGGAGAGATCATGGTATATGGTGACACGGTTGAAGAAGCCAGCCAGACGATGGACGAGTTACTTGCCCAGGTAAAGTTTCCGATCGTGGCAGATTGATGGTATACACCCATATCGCTCGATATACCAACCCCTGACCGCATTACATCCTCAATTTCAATCGGTTATTCAAGGATATTCCCATGTCATCCGTAAGCGCTCCAACGCAATCAGCATTCGCAGTCTTCCGCAATCGCAACTTTACACTGATCTGGATCGGTCAATTAGTTACAGAAATGGGCACCTCGCTTACATTGCTGGCGTCATCTATTTATGTGTACAAGATCACAGGCTCCGCTTTGAATGTCGGCTTGATGATGATGGCATCTGCCGCGCCCAGTTTACTCGTGGGGCTGATAGCGGGTGTGTTCGTTGACCGATACGACCGCAAACGGATCATGATCGTAGCAGATTTGATCCGCGCGGTGTTGATCCTATCCATTCCATTTTTACTGCCTTCCGGTATTGCCTGGATGTATATCCTGGTTATGCTCTCGGCCACGGTCGGACAATTTTTCAACCCCGCGCATGCCAGCGTCCTTCCTGAAATAGCATCGGAAGATGAATTGAACGCGGCAAATTCGCTGATGGCGATCAGTTCATTCGGCTCCCTGGTGATCGGGTATGCAGCCGCAGGGTTGATCACATCGAGTTTCTCCATCGAATGGGTTTTTTATATCGATGCCGCTACGTTCCTGATCTCTGCACTTTTGGTCTATCTCACGCGCATCCCAGCCATTCAAGGGGAGGAAAACACAAACGTAAACTCGATATTTCAAAACCTCAGGTCAGGGATCAACATCATCACCACCACGGGCATTCTGCGTTCGTTGTTTATTGCGTATATTGTCATCGGCATTACCTTCGGGTTCAGCAATGCCATCCGTCTGCCTTTTACCATCCACGCTTTGAAGTCTACAGAGTTCATATTTGGCTTGCTTGAGAGCATGGCTCTGGTGGGCTTCGTAATCGCAAGTTTGCTCATCGCGAAGGTAGGGGACCGCCTGCGGGAAGGGCAGTGGCTCGCCATCAGTTTTATAGGCATGGCGGTTACCGGTATCATCTTCTCTATGAGTACGGTGGTCTGGCTTGCATTGACGATCACAGCTCTTGAAGGTTTTATGAATGCGCCTTCGGTGATCGCGCGCGCGCTTGTCATTCAACGCAATACGCCGCGCGAGGCGCGCGGGCGCGTGTTCAGCGCCTTCTTTGTCACCCGCGACGTGATGTTTATGATAGGCATGGCAATGGCGGGTCTTGCGGATGTGTTTGACCTTCGCATCCTTTACTTCACTTCAAGTGTCATCATTCTGGTTGCTGGTGTCATCATCACATTCATGCCCGGTTTGGGTCAGCCTGCGGCGGAATGGAAACGGATGTTCAGTTTGCTGAGAGGTGTCGAGGCGGCGCCGAGGCTTGGGGCGGGCAGACCAGCTACAATGGTCGAAGTGGAGCGGTTTATCGGTCGCATGCCAGAGTTGATGGGGATGAGTGCGAAAGAGCGGGCGCAGTTGGCATCCAATACATTGGTGGCAGAAGCCCGAGCCGGCAATGTGATCACCTATCGCGGCGAGAAGAGTGACGTGGCATACTTCATCCTCAAGGGCAGTGTGGGTGTTGGATATTTTGGAGAGGAGGAGTATATGATTGTGAATTATTTGCACGAGGGTGATTTCTTCGGCGAGATCGCGGCGTTGACCGGCGCGGCGCGCACGGCGAATATCATCACTGAGAATGACTGTGAGTTTTTGATCCTCCCGGCAAAAGTGATGCGGCAATTGGCAAACCGATACGCCGGTTTGAAGGAGATATTCTATTCGACGATGGCATATCGCCTGAACACGATCGAACTGCCGCGCGGTGCAAGTTTCGACCAACAGTTATTGCGCGAACTGCGGACGGTTCAACCTGATACGGAAATGGAACCGACAAGCGCGTGAGGTTGGAGTATGATGGAATATCGGTGGTTGAGTGATACGAGCGGCAGCGAGTGTCTTATCGAAACCACCAGTAAGTAAATCATATCAATAGCTAGAGAATTACTGGTTACTTGTTGGTTTCGATACCTGCGTACTCAACCAACGTGGTATCTTTGAAATAATACGAGGAGAGAGAACGGATATGGCAAAAAAGTCATCAACCGTACGTAAGGCTGTTAAGAAGTCGGTGGGAAAGAAGAAGAGCAGCGGTAAGCTTTTAGCGATTAGCGATCAGACTATTGAACACGTCCGCGGACTGGCATGGACGGGTCAGCATGCGGCGGCAATTGATTCTGCGACAAAGGCATTGGATCGGTCACGTTTAAAACGTGACGTCGAAATGTCCCTGCTCGACCTGCGCGCGGAATCCTACATCGCCCTCGGCAAACTGGACCTCGCCATGAAAGACGCCAGGGCGATGAAAAAATTGGGCACAACCGCCGTGTTGAAAGCGCAAGCTCTCTACCGCATCGCCTTTGTTCAATTATGGATTGATGAAGCTAAGATTGTCATTAAGTCCACGAACAGTGCTTTGAGAGCGGCACGCCTGAGCAAAAATAAATGGCTTGAAGCCAAATGCCTTCAATTGTTAGCAGACCAACAATCGGCTGATCAGCAAATAAAAACTTTTCAACAATGTACGGGACTATTCAAGTCGGTGGATGATCAGCCCGGCTTAGCGGATGCCTTGAGCGGTCTCGCATGGGCACTATCATTAACAGGTCAAATAGAAGAAGCGCGGCATAATGCACAAGAAGCATTAAGTATTAGTGAAGAAATAGGATTCGTAGCGGGAAAATATGATGCGTTAAATGTTCTAGCTTATTTGGAAAACGATATTTCCCAAGGACTAAAACTTTATAAGCAATGTCATCAGTTCGCAAAAGCTACAAGTTATTGGACGCGAATCATGGGCAGCACGAATAACTTGGGCACTCGATACTTTGACCTGGGTCTTTATCCTCGCGCTACCCGTTATTACAAGTTGTGCCTGGATAATCTGCCGTCCGGGTATAGCGGCGGGTCTGTTCCTCTAAGCAATCTTATTCACATCGAGATTGAACAGGGAAATCTGGATCAAGCTCATAAGTATCTTACAGAATTACACTTCAAGGAAACTAATGTAAATATTAAATCGTTCATGGAAGAACTTTCGGGGGGAATCGCATTGTTGGAAGAAAATCCCAAAGGTGCGATCAGGAATATCAAGAAGGCAATTCAAATATCACGGGATTACGGCTTAATTCGTGAAATCGGCCAAATTGCCCTGCTTGGGGATGCACATTTAGCAGGTGGTAATTTACACGCTGCACTAAAAGCCACTTCGGATGCAGTGAAAAAACATCGCGAATTGGGCTTTCCATTTATTGAGGATCACCCATCCCAAAATATCTGGTGGCGGCATGCGTTGGCATTACGCGCCAACAAAAAGAACAAAGAAGCGGGTGAAGCGCTCGAGATGGCATATGACCTTCTTTTGAAAGGCATTGAAAGCCTGCGCGATCATGGTCTACGCCGCAACTATCTCAACAAGGTTAGGATCAATCGCGAGATCGTGCAGGCATGGGCAAAAAAATCGCAAAAGCGTAGGGGCGGATCGCGATCCGCCCCAACCATGCCTCACCTCGAGGTCGAATCCAGTTTGCGTGAACCGTTCGAGCGACTGGCAGAGATCAGCCTCGAACTCAACGCGCTGAAATCCGTAAGCGAGATCCAAACCTTCCTCGTCGATGAAGCAACCGAACTGATCGGCGGCGAGCGCGTGATGCTGATCCTTGAAAAGGACGGCGTGCGCGAAGTAGCGGAATCCATTTTGCCATTGCCTTCGTATCGATCAGGCAAAGGCTTCGAAAAAGCGGAAGACCCGCAGAATGTGCTCAAACGCATCGGGAAATACCTGGATCAAGGCCGAATCACACGGACCGTGCAACTGTTGACCCCATCCCCAGTCCTTCCCCTAAAGGGGAAGAGAGCCAAGTCCCCCTCTCCTTCCAGGAGAGGGGTTAGGAGTGAGGTCCTTAACCGAATCGTTGCCCCCCTCATCGCTCAAAACCAAGTCATCGGCTACCTCTACGTGGACATGGATTCCCTCTACGGCACGTTCGAGGAGGCAGACCGCGACATGCTCGGCATGTTGGCGAATCAGGGAGCCGTCGCGTTGGATAATGCCGGTCTGCTCGAAGGACTCGAGCGCAAGGTCGAAGAACGAACCGAAGAACTTAACGCCCGCGTGGACGAACTCGCCATCCTCAACTCCGTGGGCGAAGCGATGGCGAAGACACTGGATGTCAAAACGGTAACTAGAATCGTCGGCGATAAGGTGCGTGACATTTTCAATGCAGAGCTTACAACGATATTCCTGTTTGATGACCAGACCGGTTTGTTCCATCATCAATATTATTTTGACAAAACCCTAGGAAACCATTTGCACAATATTGATCCTTATCCCTTTGGAAAAGGATTGTCTTCCCAGATAATTGAATCAGGCCAGCCTTTGTTGCTGCATACTGCTGAAGAATGTGCAGATCACGGGGTCCTGTTGCTAACAAAGATTGACAATGAATATAAGAAAATCTATAAAGACGTAAAAGATGACTATGTTAATTCCTACCTTGGGGTCCCCATAAAAATTAGCGGGAAGATTATTGGTGTTGTGTCAATATCCGATAATAAGGCGTATGCCTTTACCGAAAGCGATTTGCGCCTGCTACAAACCCTCTCCGCCAACATGGGAGTCGCCATACAGAACGCGCGTCTATTTGAAGCGGAGCAGGAGCGTGTCGCTGAACTTGCCATCATCAACAGCGTGCAGGAAGCACTTGCTTCAAAGCTTGACTTTATGGAGATCCTTGAACTGGTAAGCGACAGGATTGCACAAATATTCCCAAAAGCTAGTACAGTCACTATTGGCATTATCGATCAGGAAGCAAAAACGATCACCCAGTATATTCTTGAAAAAGGCATTCGGATCA
>DATDAG010000239.1:0-2544 GCA_036525495.1 Anaerolineales bacterium | reverse complement strand
CGGACCTGGCGCACTGCTTCGCGATGGACAGCATTTTGCCGTCCAGGCCGAGTCTGCGGAGGGAGCAGTTGGGATGCAGGACTACGTCTTCGTCCACGGGATGGAGTTCGAGTTTGGGTATAACATGATCGTGAAGAAATTCAACGCCATCCAGGATGGTGAGTTGACTCCAGATTTCTTTGTCTTCTGCACTGAGATCGTCGCCACATGAGCGAAGAGTTTGAGTGCAAGAGGTTGTATCTATGACGATGGGGTATTTCCCTTCCTCAGACCAGTCCCACATTTGCATGAGTGTTTTATGGAGAGTGGCTTGGTAGGCTCGTTTATATCCTTTGGATGCGAAGGGCATGCCGCAACAGTGACCGATGACATCTTTCGGAATAAATATATTGATGTTCGCACGGTGGGCGATGGTAACCAGCGCCTCACTGAGTGTCATGCGTGAACCTGAAACCCGGAACCTGGAACTTGGTACTCCCAACTGGCGCGAGATGCAGGAGGGGAAGTAGATGAAATTACCCTCATCCCACACGCTCTGCTCGTCTCCCCTCTCCCAGCGGGAAACGTGTGCCCGATAGGGTAGGGGTTGGGGGTGAGGGATGGAACGATTCCATTTTGGTAGCGTTCTACCTGAATTTTTTTCTGTTACCCTTATGGCGGAATTGATTCCATCCACGCCAATAACTTTTTCTGCAGTGTGTCCGAGCGCTACGCCGACGCCGATGGCTTTCTCGGCAAGGGCGAAGTTGTCCGCTAGCCAGAGGGCGGTTTTTTCGTTTGTCGCTGATTCGGCGCGAAGATGTTTGATGTAATCACCCGTGTTGATCCCAACGGGGCATGCGGTGCCGCAGAGACCGTCCGTGGCGCATGTGTCGATGCCAGCGTAGAGAAAGTCGTTCGAGATTGCCTCAGCCTCGCGCGAGGACGAAGCGGGGAGACGCATCGAAGCGAGTTCTCTCTGGACGACGATCCGCTGTCTGGGAGTCAGTGTCAGCCGTCGGCTTGGGCAGCGCGACTCGCAAAAACCACATTCGATGCATTTATCGATTTGCGATGATACGAGCGCGAGTGATTTCAAATGAGTCACATGCGCCTGCGGGTTGTTGTTGATAATAACGTTCGGGTTGAGCATGTTTTCGGGGTCGAGCAGTGACTTGAGGTCGCGCATGATCGCGTACGCCTCTGCACCCCATTCGGTTTCGACGAACGGCGCCATATTACGTCCCGTGCCATGTTCGGCTTTAAGCGACCCGTCATACTTGCCGCTGACGATGTCCACCATCCCGCGCAAAAATTTATCGAAGTGACCGATCTGCTCTTCATTGTCAAACGCCTGGTTGACGAGAAAATGCAGATTGCCATCTTTTGCATGCCCGAAGATGGCGCCTTTGTGATAACCAAAATCATCGAAGAGTTGACGCAGGTCGGTTACCGCATCAGCGAGATGTTCGATTGGAAATGCGACATCCTCATTGACCGAGATCGTGCCCGGAGGACGCATCGCACCGACCGAAGGGATGATGCCTTTGCGCGGTTTCCACAGTGACGCCTGCGCGACGGGATCATCTGTGAATTGGACATTGTGAATCAGATGAAGTTGCCCGATGACGCGCTCCGCTTCTTTCCCAAATCTGGAAATTGATTCAACATCTTCAGCCTGATACTCCACAAGAATTGCCGTCGCCCCATCCGGCAGTTGTCTGAGAATTTCTGGTGCACCAGGGAGATGTTCCACGGAACGCAAAGACTCGCGATCCATGATCTCTGCCGCGCGTGCCCCCGATTGTTTGATGGGATATATTGCTGCCGCGGCATCACGGACGTTCTTAAAATACATCTGCCCGGTGAGTTTGTGACTGTAGTCAGGGAGAGTGTGTAGCACAGCTTCGGCGATGAACCCGAGCGTGCCTTCGGAGCCAATGAGGAGATGGGTGAGGATGTCGAGCGGAGATTCGAAATCGAGAAAGGCATTGAGCAGGTAGCCGTTATTGTTCTTGATCTGGTAGCGGCGTTGGATGCGTTGCACGAGGTTCTCTCCCTCACCCCTGCGCCACTCTCCCATTGGGAAAGGGGATGGGGGTGAGGGGGATGCAAGGATTCTTCTTTTGAGTTCGAGCAGTCCTTTCGCAATGTGGGGTTGTTCGTATTCGAAGATCTGATTTGCGTTTTGGCTGTCTGTGTCGAGAACGAATCCGTTTGGTAGCGCGAATGTCATCGAGTGGATTGTCTTATACGAATTCTCTGTAACACCGCAACACATTCCGCTGGAGTTGTTGGCTAGGATGCCGCCCATCATGCACGCGTCAATCGAGGCAGGGTCAGGCCCGATGCGGCGATGACGGGGTCTGAGTGCTGTATTGAGGAATCCGCCTATGATGCCAGGTTGAAAACGGACTTGTTTAGCATTATCTTCGATGCTGTACTCGTCCCAATACTTGGAAATGTCCACGAGAATCCCATCAGTCACGGCCTGCCCAGAGAGACTGGTCCCTGCCGCGCGAAAGGTCATGGGAATTTTGGTTTGGTGGGTGAACTTGAAAAGTG
>DATDAG010000238.1:0-13154 GCA_036525495.1 Anaerolineales bacterium | reverse complement strand
GGCTGGCTTTTGTATGACCATACTTTCAGCGTCATTAAAAAGCTTGCCGGCCGAAGTGCTGGAAGCTGCACGGGTGGATGGAGCCAGCGAGTGGCAGGTTTTTTGGAGAATCATGCTCCCGATGATTATGCCAACCGTTGTCGTTGTGACGACAACTATGGTGATCAACGTATTGAAGATATTCGACATTATTTTTGTTATGACTGGGGGCAACTTTGGGACGGAGGTAATAGCAAACCGAATGTTCAAGTTGATCGTTACAAATACAGGCCGGTCCATGGCTATCGCGGTTATCCTTATCTTGCTCACAATCCCAATTATGATCATCAACGTGAAAAGGTTCCGCGAACAGGAGGAAAGCCGATGAAACCACTCGCCAGGCTCAATCGCTTTTTCAATAAATTGCCAACCAATTTGGCAATTATTGTCATGTGTGCTATGTGGATCATCCCCACCCTGGGGCTTTTTATCACTTCTTTCCGTCCTCGCGAAGATGTACGCACAACCGGATGGTGGACGACTTTTCTGCCCAAAGAACAGTCTGGTTTGGTTGAGTATGACACTTATTGCGTTTCGTGTCACGGCCCTGATGGAGACGAGATCGCAACCGCTGATCTCTCCGCCCCGGAACTTGTCGCACAATACACTCGTTCCACGCGTTTGTTGGCAATGTTTAGGGATGGCATAAATGGAGAGCCGCATCCTGATTTTAATTTGCCCGAAAACCTGAACGAGGCTCAACAGGTCCTTTCTCCCATAATAGCTTATATGCAAGGGCTTTCAGGCAGTGGTGAACAAACCGGCAGGTTCACACTGCGCAACTATGCTGATGCGTTGGTGGGATACAAAGGCACGCAGGATTACCTGACCGACTGTGAAGAGAAGGTTTCAAGTGCGCTGGCAAAGTTCCAATGCAATGCAAGCGATCTGCTCAATCCCGAGGGTATGGGCGCCGCCTTTCTGAACACACTCTACGTAGCCTTGCCAGCAACACTATTGCCAATCTTACTCGCCGCATTTGCAGCCTATGCTTTCGCATGGCTTGATTTCAAAGGGCGCCATTGGATGTTTGCGGCATTGGTCGGGTTGCAGATCGTCCCGCTCCAAATGACCCTGGTTCCTATTGCCCGCCTCTATGTTCAAATCGGTTTGGAAAGCTCCTTTCTCGGCATCTGGCTCTTCCATGCCGGTTTCGGGTTGCCGTATGCCATTTATCTAATGCGCAACTTTATCGGGAGTCTGCCGCGTGAGATTTTTGAGTCAGCATATTTGGATGGAGCTAATCATTGGAAAGCATTCACGCGTCTGGTTCTTCCACTCTCGATGCCGGCTATTGCCTCTCTTGGAATCTTTCAGTTCCTATGGGTCTGGAACGACTTCCTGGTGGCAAAGATCTTCCTGTCGACAAAACCAGTGCTTACTGTTCAAGTGACCAACCTGATCGATCCTCGCGGGGGGAATTGGCATATTTTGACAGGCGCAGCCTTCCTCTCGTTTATAATTCCGATGATCGTGTTCTTCGCATTTCAACGATACTTTGTGCGCGGCTTACTTGCCGGCTCAGTGAAAGGATAATGCTCTAACACATTTTATGGATCAATCACTCTGGTACAAAGATGCCATCATTTACGAAGTTTACGTACGGGCTTTTTACGACAACAACGGTGATGGACACGGCGATTTAAGGGGATTAACAAAAAAACTTGATTATATAAAGGACCTGGGCGTGGACTGCCTGTGGCTTCTCCCCATCTACCCTTCTCCTTTGAAGGACGATGGATATGACATCGCGAATTATTACGACGTCCACCCGACATACGGAACCCTTGATGACTTCAAGGAATTCTTGAATGCCGCACACGAACGCGGCATACGCGTCATCCTGGACCTGGTGCTGAATCACACATCCGACCAGCATCCCTGGTTCCGTGCCGCGCGCGCCAACCCAAAGTCTGTATTTAGAGATTATTACGTTTGGAGCGACTCAAGCCTCGTTTATCGCGACGCGCGCATTATATTCACAGATACAGAGGAATCCAACTGGGCATGGGATGAAAACTCGAAGCAATATTACTGGCACCGTTTTTACTCCTCCCAGCCGGACCTGAATTACGACAATCCGCGTGTACAGGAGGAGATGCTCAAGGTTATGAGTTTCTGGTTCGATCTGGGTGTGGATGGGTTTCGCGCCGATGCGGTGCCTTATCTCTTTGAACGCGAAGGAACCAGTTGCGAGAACTTACCCGAAACACATGAATTCCTCAAGACGATACGCGAATTCATCAATGCAAACTATCCAGGACGGGTTCTACTGGCTGAAGCCAATCAATGGCCCGAAGACCTTCTGCCCTACTTCGGTGACGGCGATGATGAGTTCCACATGGGATTCAACTTCCCGATCATGCCGCGCATCTTCATGGCAATCAAAAAAGCGGATCGCACCCAGCTTGTATGGATCACCGGGCGGACACCTTTCCTGCGCGAGACAAACCAATGGGGAATATTTCTCCGCAACCACGATGAGCTGACCCTCGAAATGGTCACCGAGGATGAACGCCAATGGATGTGGGAACAGTATGCTCCGGAACCTCGCATGAGGCTAAATATTGGCATCCGGCGCAGACTCGCCCCCTTACTGGACAATGACCGTCGCAAAATTCAACTTTCACACTCAATACTATTTACGCTTCCCGGCTCACCGACCCTGTATTACGGAGATGAGATCGGCATGGGAGATAATATCTGGCTGGCAGACAGGAACGGCGTCCGCACGCCAATGCAATGGACTGCAGAAACAAATTCAGGTTTTTCGGAAGCGCCCATCCAATCGTTGTATTCATCCATAATTGATGATGAGATGTTTGGACCCACAAATGTCAACGTTGAAGCCCAACGCGAGGACATGGATTCGATGTGGAACGCCATCCGGCATATGATCGCCACCAGGAAGGAGCACCGTGCTTTTGGGTGGGGTGAATTCGAGTGGATCGATTGTAAAAACAACAGTGTTGCCGCATATCGAAGAACCTTTGATGGCGAGACGATTCTTGTCTTTCAAAACCTGAGCGAAAAGCAACAGGCAGTATCCTATGAACCAAAGAGATCGGTCAAAATGTTGACCGACCTTCTAACCGGTACGGAAATTATTTCCAAAAAAGGAAATATTGATTTTGAGTTGGAACCTTATCAATACATCTGGTTAATGTAACCGGGTTATCTCTCCCCCACTGAATGCAACAAAGCCATATTCGGCGGGCGGATGGCTCCCACTGGGAATCCGCACACAAGCACAACCTGATCCCCCGATTTGACAACGTCCGAACGCATCAGCGCGCTGTCCACATGATCGAGCATCTCTTCGAGCGTGTTGGCAAACTCCACTTGTTGCGGGCGAACCCCCCACATGAACGATAGGCGGCGATAGGTTTTCGAGTCCGGCGTGAATGCCATGACCGGCACACGCGGCCGTATCTTGGACATCAGCCAAGCAGTGCGTCCCTGTGTGGTGAAACACGCAACCGCCGTGACATTCTTGTCGTTCGCAAGTGCCTGTGCGGCGCGCGCCATGGACGCCGCATCACTTTTTTCAAAGCCCTGCACGACCTGTTCAGCACCCCATTCAAAGAAATGCGACTCAGCCTCCCGAACGATGCGGTCCATCATCTGGACTGCCTCAACGGGATATTTCCCGGATGCTGTTTCAGCGGAGAGCATGACTGCATCGGTCCCATCGAAGATGGCATTTGCAACATCTGAGGCCTCTGCCCGGGTGGGAAGCGGATTCGTGATCATCGATTCGAGCATCTGCGTGGCAGTAATGACAAGTTTGGCACGGGCGTTCGCCGTTCGGATGATGAGCTTTTGCAGGGCTGGAACGCGCTCGGGAGGCAGTTCCACGCCGAGGTCGCCGCGGGCGACCATTACGCCTTCCACATGGTCGAGGATTTCATCAAGATTATCCAACGCTTCCGGCTTCTCGAGTTTTGCGATCAACATCGGCATACGGTTGCCTTTGGAGAATCGTTCCATCGCATAGCGCACCTTCTTGACATCATCCGCCGTGCGGACGAACGAGATAGCAACCGCGTCCACATCCTGCTCGATACCAAAGGCGAGGTCGGCTTCGTCCTTTTCGGTAAAGCCTGAGATCCGCAATTGGACTCCCGGAAGGTTGATCCCTTTGTGCGAGGATAACGGGCCGCCGATAATGACTTTCGCGGTCAGTGCATTGCGGTCTTTGACGGAGAGTACTTCAAGAGTGAGTCGCCCGTCATCGAGTAGGAGCCGGTCCGAGGTCCTGACTGCATCGAAAAGCTGGCGGAAGTCCACCGGTATTTTTTTCTCACCGTTGCCGGGAGGCGTTGTCCCGGTCACAAAAAGGATTACGATCTCGCCTTCTGAAAGCTGGATGGGTTCGTCCAGTTGCCCTACGCGGATCTTGGGTCCCTGCAGATCTTGAATAATGCCAACCGACCTGCCGAGTTTCTCAGAGACCCTGCGGATGCGGGCAATGCGCTCGGCATGTTGTTCGTGGGTGCCGTGCGAAAAATTCATACGGGCAACATTCATCCCCGCTTCGATCAATTTCTCGAGTGCGTCTTCACTCTGGCTGGCAGGACCTATGGTTGCCACGATCTTTGCTTTGCGTGTCATTAAATTCTTCCTTCATAAAATTATACTCACCGCAGGGCGAAACACCAACTCCTGCGGTGAGTTGCTATAAAATTTTCTGGGCTTGATAGGGTTATAAGTAATGCAGTTCGTTTGCCTGTTTTTCGAGGTCGGGACGAAAATCGGGGTGCGCGATGTTGATGAGTTGGCGGGCACGCTGATGGATGGTCTTGCCGTACAAGTCAGCAACGCCATATTCAGTGACAACATACCGAACGTGGTTGCGGGTGGTGACCACACCGGCTCCGTGTTTGAGCATGGCGGCAATACGCGTGACCCGGGTCCCGTCCTTGAGCACCGTGGTACTTGGCAGGGCAATGACCGGCACGCCGCCCTTCGAGCGTGAAGCGCCGTAGATAAAGTCGAGTTGCCCGCCTGCACCGCTGTAGAGTTTTGGCCCGATGCTGTCGGCGCAGACCTGACCGGTCAAATCCACCTCGATGGCGGAATTGATGGCGACCATGCGTTCATTCTGTGCGATCACGAACGGGTCATTGATGTATTCTGACCGATGTAGCTCGATCAAGGGGTTATCGTCCACCCAATCATATAACCTTTTTGTGCCAAGCATGAAACCTGCGATGATCTTGCCGGGATGTAACGTCTTACGAGCATTGGTCAGCACACCGGAGTTGACCAGATCAATTACACCATCAGAGAACAACTCGCTGTGAACGCCGAGGTCTTTCTTGTTTTGCATGTACTTCAAGACGGCGTCCGGGATGGCGCCAATGCCCAATTGCATGGTCGCGCCATCTGGAATGAGTTCGGCGATGAAACCCGCGATCTTTTCCACTACAGTCGGATCGCCTTCGTCGGACATCGGCATTTCCGCAATCGGATAATCCACCGGGACGATGTAGTTCAGGCGGCTGACGTGGATGAATGAATCTCCCAATGTGCGCGGCATCTGTTGATTGACCTCGGCAATGATGATCTTCGCTGCCTCAGCCGGGGTTTTAGTCAAGCCCACTTCCACACCCAGACTACAAAACCCATGCTCGTCGGGCAATGAAACATGAATGACGGCAACATCCAGAGGAAGGTGTCCCCGCTTGAACAAAAGCGGAAATTCAGAAAGGAGGACAGGTGTAAAATCTGCCCTGCCCTCATGCACCGCCTGCCGCACATTGTGACTGATGAACAGGGTGTTGACGCGCAGGTGCTTTTCAAGCCCTGGCTTGACGTAATCCGCGGGACCGATCGTCAACGCCTGGCAGATCTCCACGTCTTTAAGATTCGGAGCATAGTCCACCAAGGCGGCGAGCACTTTTTGGGGGACGGATACATTACCGGTGAGAAAGATGCGGTCGCCCGATTTGATGGCGCGCACCGCGTCATGTGGAGACACGATCCGTGATTTGTAGATGCTAGTCCAATCCATCAACAGCCTCCTCAAAAAGGGTCAGATGGACGAGTTTGCCATCGTGCGTGTTGATCGCCTTTTCCAAAGCCGGGTCGGCGGACGCGGCGGCGTCCACGCCCTGGTTGGCAATATTGAAAATATACGGCATGGAGGCATTGACGAATGCGTGCGTTGCAGTGCGAGCGACCACGCTGGGCATGTTCGGGACGCAGTAGTGCGTGATGCCATCCTCTACATATGTGGGAAGTTCGTGCGTGGTCGGACGCGAGGTCTCGAAACAGCCACCCTGATCGATGCTCACATCAATGATCACCGACCGCGGCTTCATATTCTGCACCATCTTCCTTGAAACAAGGGTCGGGGCGCGTTGACCGGTCACCAGCACAGCGCCAATCACCACATCTGCATAGCCGGTTGCCTTTTCGATATTTCGCTCCGATGAGATCACGGTCACAATCCCCGGGAAACGCTCGTGCATTCTCTGCAAACCGGCAACATCATGCCCGATCACGGTAATGTGCGCGCCAAGCCCCAGGAAAGACTTCGTTGCAAATGTGGCTACCACGCCGCTTCCCAATATCACCACCTCGGCGGGTGGCACACCGGGCACACCACCCAGCAGGATCCCTTTTCCACCGCGGTTGCATTGCAGGAACCGCGCCGCAATCGTTGCAGTCATACTCCCGCCGATCTCACTGAACGGGCGTAATACCGGGAGCGAATCATCCGCCAACTGGATCTGCTCATACGCAACAGATGTGATCTTCTTTTCAAGCAGCAGGTCCACTTTATCGCGCTGGGTCGAAGCAAGATGCAACAACCCTGCGATCGTCACTTCTGGACGAAGCCACTCGATCTCCGCTTTCGTTGGACGCGCGACCTTGAGCAAAAAGTCTGCGCGCCCGAAAACTTCATCTGCGGAGTAGGAAATGCGCGCGCCGGCTCTTTCGTATTCCAGATCGCTGAATCCCGCGCCTACACCCGCTTCATGCTCGACGTAAACCTGGTGCCCAGACTGGGTCAGGATCGCCGCCCCAGCCGGCGACATCCCCACCCGGAATTCAAATGGGCGTATCTCTTTTGGAATGCCAATGTTCATGTACTACCTCCATAAAAGACCCCAAAGATCTTGCAAAGCTTTAGAGTCTTAAATCTATTTCATATTCAACACGTCGCGAATGGACGGTAATGCCCAATCAATCGTCTCCTTGTCAATGACCAGCGGCGGCGCAAAACGGATGACATGATCATGTGTTTCCTTTGCCAATATACCTTTGGATTGCAACGCTTCACAGAAACGGCGCGCGCCTCCCGCCTCGGGTTTCAACTCGACACCGATCAACAATCCCTTGCCGCGTACTTCCTTGACATGCGGGCTGGGTATTTCGGATAACTGCTCCATGAAGTATTCGCCAAGTTGTAGCGAACGCTCTGCCAATCTTTCTTCACGGATCACGCGTAACGAAGCGCGTGCCACGGCCGCACCAAGTGGATTCCCGCCGAAAGTGGACCCGTGTTCGCCGGGTTTGAACAAACCGAGAATTGGCTTATCAGCCAGCACTGCCGAGACCGGGTAAAAGCCACCGCTCAGGGCTTTGCCCACGATCACAACATCAGGGCGGATAGCTTCATGATGGGTGGCGAACAGTTTCCCCGTCCGTGCCAGACCCGTTTGAATTTCATCTGCCATGAACAGGACATTGTTCTGTTTGCAAATCTCCGCGACCTTTTTCAAATATCCAGCCGGGGGGACAATGACACCTGCCTCACCCTGGATCGGCTCGAGCAGTACCGCCGCCGTATTCGGCGTGATGGCTTTCTCGATGGCCTCGGCATCACCGTATTTCACAACCACAAAACCCGGCGTGAATGGACCGAAGTCATCGCGATAAAGCGATTCGGTTGAAAATGTGATAATGGAAATCGTACGCCCGTGGAAGTTCCCTTCTGCAACGATAATCTCTGCTTGATGGCGCGGCACACCTTTGACACGATATGCCCATTTGCGCGCCAGTTTAAGCGCCGTCTCGACCGCCTCTGCCCCGCTGTTCATTGGCAGAGACATTTCGTAACCGGTCATCTCGGAGAGTTCCTTGTACAGAAGCGGAAGTTGGTCATTGCGGAAAGCGCGCGATGTCAGCGTGACCTTCTTCGCCTGTTCCAATAAGGCATTCAAAATCTCAGGGTGGACGTGCCCCTGATTGACCGCGGAATACGAGGAGAGACAATCGAGAAATTTCTTCCCTTCCACATCATATACCCAGACCCCCTCCGCCTTCTCGATGACGACATCGAGAGGATGGTAATTGTGCGCGCCGTATTGTTCTTCTAAAGCAACGAAGTCTTTTGTATTCATTAATTCCTCATTACGTCATTGCGAGGAGCAAACGATAGTGAGCGACGAAGCAATCCCTGCAGCGTTGGCGATTGCTTCGAGCAGAAGATCGCTGCTCTCGCAATGGCAGATTACATCACACCAAACAATCGCGCCAAGATCGCCTTTTGCGCATGCAGGCGGTTATGAGCCTGCGGAAAGATGACCGAATGCGGACCGTCTGCCACTTCATCGGTCAACTCATGGTTGCGGTGCGCGGGGAGACAGTGCAAAACGATCACATCTTTATCCGCTTCAGAAACCAGTTTCGCGTTGACCTGATACGGCGGAAAGACCTTCTCACGTTTGGCTGTCTCCTCCTCCTGCCCCATCGAGGTCCATGTGTCGGTGTAGATCACATGCGCGCCTTTAACCGCCTCATGCGGGTCGCGCAGGAATGCAAATTTGCTGCCTGTTTCTTTTGCAATCTCATTTGCGATCTCAACCGCTTTTGGAGTGATATCGTAATCTTCGGGGCTGGCAATGGTGAAGTTCCAGCCCAGTTTCGCACAGATGTGCATGAGCGATACAGCCACATTGTTTCCGTCACCCACAAAAGTGACGTTCAAGCCTTTAGCCATCCCAAATTTTTCCTGGATGGTCAGCGCATCCGCCATCGCCTGGCAGGGATGGTTGTAATCGCTCAAGCCGTTCAGTACAGGTACATCTGACCATTTCGCCAATTCCAGCACATGGTTATGGTCAAATGTGCGCGCCATCATCGCATGGACGTAACCGGACATCACGCGCGCAATATCGGCAATGGATTCGCGTTTGCCGAGTCCGATCTCGTTCGGCGAGAGATACAGTGCATCGCCGCCGCAATGACGCATCGCCATGTCGAATGAGACGCGGGTCCGCAGGCTGGGTTTCTGGAAGATCATCCCCAGCACCTTGCCCTTGAAATACGGCGGGTTGCCTTTCTTGAAATATTCTTCCTTTAATTTGATTGCCAGATCGAGCAATCCTTGAACTTCCCCTGATGATAGATCTGAGACCGCGAGAAAATGTTTCATTCCGACTCCTTCGGATAAAGTATAGTGTTTTCGGTCAATTCTGACCCGTGAATATCATCCTGCGTTATTCGTGACACGGGGCAAAGTTGGTCAACAGGCTTAGAAAAAACAGCGCTCTTGAGCGCTGTAATCTTATCATTTCCGAAGGAATTTCTCCATTGATACAGGTTGGACACATATGCGTATATATAACGCTATCCCATGCTCCTCACCTTCTTCCAATACCGCAACAACCCATCCGCGCTCATGCCGAGCGGGTTCGCCACTTCGTAGGCTTTCACCACTTCCTCATCCAAACCAATCTTTGTCCCCTCCGTCAACATCCAATTGGTGAAACTCTGGCGCAGTTCCTCAATGGGTGGGTCCGATGACATGGTCTCTTCCAGCCAGCGCGAGGCAGTGTCCAAGCCTTTTTCCACTTCGTCCAGTTGCCAACTCGGGTCGTCAAAGATACCATAGTGGGTCGGCGCGATGCGCGCGATCTTTTCCCTTCGCAGGCGCGCGATGCTCTCATGCCAGCGCTCGATGTGCAACTCCGGCGGCGGCATCGGAACACGTAAATACGGATAGCCGGGGATGCGCACTCCGCCTACATCACCGCAAAATAAAATATCTTCGAAGAGATAGGAATAATGATGCTCGGCGTGACCAGGCGTATTAATCGGAATGAAATTCAGATTGCCGATTTCTATCGCCTGCGCGTCGTTCGGGACTTTGAGCTGATTCTCCGGCACTGGCAGGAATTCACCCCAAAGCGACTCCATCCGATCCCCGTAAATGCGGCTGGCGCTGGCGATCAGCTTTTCAGGGTTCAACAAGTGCGGCGCGCCGATGGGATGCACGTATATTTCCGCACCCTGCTTGGCGAGCCAACCTGCCGCGCCGGCGTGATCGAGGTGAATGTGCGTGAGCAAGACGTGGGTCACATCGCGGGGAGATAATCCTTGTTCCGCAAGACCAGCCTCAAGCGAAGAAAGAGTCGAGCCGGGTCCGCTTTCAATTAGCACCGCGCCATCCGTGTATCGGATCAAATAAGCGGCAATCGCGTGCGATCGTCCCTGAAAATTCAAGTCAAGTGTGACAACACGGGTTGACGCCATGCAGACTCCTGTGAAAACGTATTGGCGGAAAAACTGGAAAGGGTTTCGGAAAGGTCGGCTTCGCAATAGACCGGGCAGACCGGCACATTGCGCTCTGCAAGAGACTGGACCAGTTCCTCGTTACCCTGACGACCACCGAAAGACCGCGACATAAGCATCACTACCACCGGGCGAAGATTACGCCGCTGGAGGCTGTCCACAGCGATGAGCAATTCAGACCAAGGCATGGGCGTCACGAGGATGGCGCTGCTCCCCTGCGGCAATTGACCGATCTGTGCTGAGATCAAACTAGGGAGGGCAATCGTGCTTTCGCCCTGTAAAAACGCAAGCGCTTCGAGTATCTTGCCTTCCTGCCGTTCGCTTCGTTCGGCTGGGATAACCTTGTACGAATGTTCGGAGGCGGTCACCACGCCCACAGAACGGCGCTGCTCGATGAAATAATGCGCCAGGGATGCAGTGATGCTGATCGAATACTCAAGCGTCGAGGGGTGCAGTTTTACCTTGCGGCGGCGGAGCAATAGCAGGTCGTCAAGCGGCGGCGTATCATATTGCTCGCCCGATCTTGCAACATGCACGTTCTTGTGCGTATCGAGGAAAAACCAGACCTCAGCCTGCGGGTCCTGTTCGAACTCCTTGACCATGAGCTGGTCGCGGCGGATACTGGTGGGCCAGTGGATGCGTTTCATCGGGTCGCCATGCACGTATTCACGTATACCGGAGGCATGAGGTGTCACATCAATGGATTTGCGCCGGATCGCCTTGCCGCCCGGCAATAAGCCCGGCGGCGAGAGAAAGTCGCGTACCTGGAACAACATCGGGAAGACGATGAGGTTTGAGAGTGAAGGGAACTGCCTTGAAACACGGAAGATTCCGAACGGGTCACCCGAAGTGACGGTGGTCGGACCGAGCGAGAATCCGCCCCGGGAGGTGAGCCAGGTACGGGCGGTGTACGAACGTTTTTGCCGCCCACGCAAAATGGTCACGATGCGCGAGCCGGTCGCATTGGGGATCTTCGTCTCGTTCGCAACCTCCATCCAAAGTTTGGTAATGCGGCTGTTATTTGTGATCTCGAAATGCTCCTCGAACACGTCACCCACGCCCGCACGTAAGGAACGGGCGCGCCGATCAACCACGATGCCACGCAGAGATAAGACCGTCAGCAACCACGCAAAGATCAAAAGTAATACACCAAGGTAGAACAGGCGCACGTAGTAAACCGCGCCGTTGACCATGGTGCCTATTCCCCCGACCGCCAGGATCAATAAAACAAAAATGCGTCCCGGGGTCACTTTACCTTGCCTCTTGCCGGTGGTCCGGCCTTTCGAATCCCAGCGGGCGCTTTGTAATCGCCGCCCGGAACCGGTGAACTGTGCAGTACCTCTTCCACGATGCGATCTGCGCTCAACTCTCGCAAACGAGCCGCTGGCGAAACGATGACGCGATGCCCAAGAACCGGAACCACCATCGCTTTGATATCATCCGGCAAGACATGGTCGCGTCCGTGCATGGCGGCGCGCGCCTGCCCTGCCCGGAACAACGCCAGACTGCCTCTCGGGCTTGCGCCCAAGTACACATCATTACTCTGGCGCGTGCGCCCGACAAGGTCGATGACATATTTTTGGATTGCAGGGGATACGAACACTTCGCGGACAGATTTGACAGCGGCAAGCAGATCCTTGACCTTGACAACCGGCTTGAGCGTCTCGATCGGATGCCGGAACTGTTGCCCGTTCAAAATTTTCATCTCCTCTGACGCAGTCGGATAACCCATCCGTACGCGCATCATGAAGCGGTCCAGTTGGGCTTCGGGAAGCGGGAACGTGCCTTCATATTCGATGGGGTTTTGCGTGGCGAGTACCATGAACGGTTGTTCAAGCGGATGCGTGATTCCATCCACTGTAACCTGTTTTTCCTCCATCGCTTCGAGCAATGCGGCTTGCGTCTTGGGTGTGGCGCGGTTGACCTCATCTGCGAGGACGATCTGTCCCATGATCGGCCCTGAGCGGAATTCGAATTTGCGTTTTTGCTGGTTATAGATCGAAACGCCCGTCACATCGCTGGGGAGCATGTCGGGCGTAAATTGGATGCGGTTGAAAGAGCAATCAAGCGATTTTGCGAGACTGCGCGCCAGCATGGTTTTTCCCACGCCCGGCACGTCCTCGATCAGGATATGTCCCTGGCACAACAAACCGATCACCACTGTTTCGAGAGAGTTGCGCTTACCAACGATCACCTGTTCCAAATTCCCGATCAGGCGTTCTCCAAATTCCTTGATATCTGCCATTTCATAGTTCCTTTCCCGTTCTGGTTTATGGATCAACCATCATATTTTACCGCTATGATTGTACGAGGATTGATAGGGATGGGCAAGTGCCTCACCCCATCCTGTGGAGGGGTATCAAGCGCGGAATAATGCAACTTAATGATGATTTTGTTTTCGTGTATAATCTGCGTCGCCTGCCCCCGTAGCTCAATGGATAGAGTAATGGACTTCGAATCCAGTGGTTGCGTGTTCGAATCACGCCGGGGGCGCTATTTTATAGGCAATAATGTCTAAAATAGACCCAGACACTGGGTCTATTTGTTTTTTATATCTTTTTCAGGAACTACACGGCCAATAATTTAGT
>DATDAG010000237.1:0-4290 GCA_036525495.1 Anaerolineales bacterium | reverse complement strand
AAATGCAATCCCTTGTTGTCGCACAACCCGCTCCGCACATGCTTGTCGAGCAGCCCACCCCTTTGCAACATGCTACTGCTTATGCAAGATTGCCCCTGGCGAATTGAACCTGTCAACTCAAATGAAACACACCCAAATCATAATACCTGTTACTGGAGGTAGTGACAACTTCCATTTCATACCAGTACTTCTTGAACCACTTGATTGGAGCAACAGGGTATATAAAACAACTATTACCAAATACGACTCGGTGACCCTAACGCCTGGGGAAATTGGGACTTTTGATTTTGTTATTACATGTAAGGAACCTGGCATTTATTTGGCAAGTGTGACAATTCCTGTCATTTACTTCGGAAACTCTTATGAAATACAGCTTTACCCCCCTCAGTTGAACTGTCCAGAGACATTAACTATATGGAATTACAAAGATTATTCTGACGGGGCTTTTCACTATGAATGGATGAAACTGGGCGATTATACTTTACAAGACGGACAATATATATCGCTACCCGCAGATAACGCAACAGTAACCCCAAGTCAATAACGGATAATATTTATCATATTGTCAAATTAATATTAAATCCTAACCACCGCCTCTGGTAGGATAGGCAAGCTCTGTTCCTTGCTCATTTTAAAACCCCAACTCCTTCAGGTTTTGTTCCTTACTCCTCTTTTTTCCTCCTCCCAACAGCTCCTTCCAAAACTCCTCATCATACCTGCGTGAGCGTACAGGCAGCGGCATCGGGACTCCCCAGCCGAGCAACAGAACCTCCTCCTTCGGTTGGAGTCGCGCCAGCATGCCGCGCAAAGCCTCCCGTCCCGCCAGACCCGAGAGCACAGCGTGGATATCGTCCTCGTCACCGAGCCAGCCTGAGATGCGCGTCCCCAACTGTGACATCACCTCATCATAGATCTGCGACGGGCGCTGGTCTACGATCAACAGCGTCACGTAATACTTGCGCAGTTCGCGGGCGATGGTCGCAAAGGTCGTCTGCGCCGCCATCTCGCGGTTGAGCAGCTTGTGCGCCTCCTCCACCACGATCACCAGCGGACGCGGCTCCTCTTTTCCATGAGTGCGGAACGCGTTGGTCTTATGCTCCCACGCATCACGGATCTTGCGCGTCAACAGGTTCGACACCAGCAGGTAATCCAGGTCGCTTTCGTGTTCGCCGAACGACAGCACCACATGCGAACCGTTCTCCAGCGACGCGATGATCTCCTTCACGCTGTCTGCCGCGGGCTTCTCGACGATATACGGCTTATCGAACAGGCGACTCATTTTTTCATACAGCGCCTCTGCCGCCATCACATTCACGCCGTTCTCATTCGCCCATGCCGCCACACTATCAGGATGCGGCACCTTCTTCATCTTGCCCTTATCGTCTTCCACCTCGATCTCTTTGCGGTTCATCGCCTTGAAATGCGTGAACCACTCCCTCCCGAACGACCCATACAACGCATTCAGAGTCGTCGGCGTGGTATCGCGCAGGTTCAGCACGCGCGTCAACGTTTCGATATCGGATGTGGTGATGTCTCCTGTTGAGATCTCCAAATTAAAATCAGGGACCTGACCCCTGATGCTTGCTCCGCCTCCCAAACCGACGATTCGTACCTTCGACTTGAACTTGATCTTCAGTCCCGTAACGGGTTTTTTCGTGTCTGACGCCACATCGTCAAAGCCATACTCGTTGTGCATATCCAGCACAAACACCGACGCCTTGTTGTAATGCATCAACCCCGCCAGCACCAGCCGCGTCAAAAACGACTTGCCCGTACCCGTCGCCCCAAACACCCCCGACGACCTCTGCACGAACTTCTCCATATCAATGCACACAGGATGATTCTGCTCGCGCGTATACCCGATGATGAAGTTGCCCTTCTCGTTCGGGTCACCGAAGATTTCCGCGATGTCACCCTCATTTGCCATAAATACCTGTGCATGGTGCGGCGGTATATTTTTCACAGGGCGAATACCTGGCTCATCCTTCAACCCTGCCGTGATTTTTCCCTGCCAATCCTTATATGCAGGCGTCCCCAACTCAGGACCCACCTCCAACATCAAATTCGGCAGCACCTCCAAGTTGGCATATAACGTCTGTCCATGCAGCGCCTGAGCAATATGCGCAGGGAACCGCCCCTCCATCTGCTCATCCGCAAAGCGCGGGTCGGTGGCACCAAGCACGATATCCGTCACAATGCCATAATAATTCCACTCTCCCGATTGGATCACCACAAACGCCCCCTCCTGAATCTCCTGCGGAGAAACCGTGAGCCTGACTCTAAAATTTTCTTTAAGTCCACCACCAACCAAATATCCAATTTTTGTTCTGTCCATAAGTCTTATTCCTCTTTATTTCTTCCAAGCATCTTCAGTTTCCTCGAATGCTCACCCAATAAAATAATAAATCCTGAGATCAAACTGATTCCCACAAAGATATATACCATCGTAAAGATTTTCCCTGCATCCGTCTGCGGAGTGAGATCGCCATAGCCGATCGTTGTCAACGTGATGATCGTGAAATACAAAGCATCCAATACCCGCCATCCTTCCACGCGTGCATAAAAGGTTGTCCCGATGGCAATAACGATCACCACCCATATAAACAATGCACGAAACTCTTTGTCTTTGAGCCCAACCCAAATACTGCGAAAAAAACGAATGACCAAAAAGAAAAACATCATGAGACGTAACCTTACGCCGTTACATCGCTCAACGCACCCAACACGGACATCAACGTCGGGTAATCATCTCGCAGCAATGTAATGACCTCATGCGTAGCACGCTCCTGCCAGCTCTTATCCTTATGCGCAGACTGCGCCTGCAAAATGTGCGCCGCAACCACTTCACCAACAGGCACATCCTTGCCATTCAAAATATGCCTGAAATATCCGAACTTCTCAGTAAAGCGTGCAATATCCTTGTCGTCACACAAATAGATCACATCCAAACTCAGCGGCGGACGCGGCGGCAGCAAATGGAATATCTTCCCATCCTGTTCATATCCCACCGCCAGCACGGACATCTCCACGGGCACGATGCGCCGCTCGCGGTTATCTTTCATCACCTCATCGCTGACGTTATCCGCCGTCACAAGTTGACGTACCAGCCCGTCATCGTTAATGTGGATGTCGTGGATCAGCCCGAAGATCTGATAGCCATCTCCCAGCGGTGCGCGGACAAGCGCCCCAAATGACGGCGCATCCAATTGATTCACGCGGCAGCCTGCTATGAAGCCTGTTGTCCCTGCGCGGAGTAGTCGTCCGATTTCGATTGGTTGAGTCATATTCTCTCCTTACCCAACCCCCTCCGCCCCTATCGGGGCACCTCCCCCAAATCCGAAATGGATATATTTAATAATTATTCCAATACTTTCTTTCGGATTTGGGGGAGGCTGGGTGGGGGTCGGGGTCACATTCTTGTTCTTCCCTGCAAATCCTTCGCGGACTGTTTGCCAGATTTTTCCCCTACTTCACCACCATTGTTCCTAATTTCAATGGCAAGCATCTGGTCGATTTCTTCTTTATCTTTATGAGTTACAACCGCTATCTCGTGAGCTCTATGCAGTAAATATGGGAATGGTTTATGCCCCATGATCTTTGCCTGCTCGATCAGTGTACTGTGTAAATTGTTCAATGCATTATTGTCGTTTACAACCCATAAAGGAACATCAACCCTTGCAATTTTAGGATTCTTTTCATCACCCACGTTGATATAGAAGAAATGGATTGCAATGCTATCAGTGTATTTTTCAGCAGACTTTGCCTGGAGTTTGAATATGGCAGAGCGTTCGTGCTTTTTTAGAACCCTCTCGAAGAGCCATAGATCTGTCACGCCAAGGAATGGATGGTATCTGTTTAGATTCGATAGTTCATCCTGCGGAATCATTGCAATTTCCAGCAAACGCACAACCCAGTTCGCCCCTGGCTTATCCACATATCCTGATGTGATCACTTTTTGTTTTTCCATGTTTTTGAGCGCATCAATGTAATCTTTCAGGCTTTTTTCAAATTCCTTGGAATTATCACTGTCTGCAGCGCCCCAAAGCTCCAACTGTCCCTCAGTTAGGGAGATGACTGTACCCTCATATTTTTTCGCAATTTCAAGTAATTTCGTGCGTTCCGCCAGATCACGCTGCAAGGCAACCTGACTATCGCTAAAAAAAGAATCTTCAAATTCCTCAAGGAGGCGGAGTTTTGTCTCAGTAATTACTTCGGGGGCACTTCCAGAACCAACCTGCATGGCAATCACCCCTACATTAATCACATAATACTGAAGAGGAGCATGCCGAT
>DATDAG010000236.1:0-8330 GCA_036525495.1 Anaerolineales bacterium | reverse complement strand
TTTGGCTGGCTCGGACGTTACCGCCGCCTGTCGCGCGATTTTGAGCATACCGTGTCTTCCAGCGAGTCAGTCGTCTATATCGCCAGCATTCGCCGCATGTTGAAATTGGCTACAAATTGACTTAAGAAACAGTCTCTGAGGCAGCACTTTGTCTGTCGCGTAATCCACATCCAAATGGGCAACCGATGAATTGAACGTCATATTTTCTCGTAAGCGAAAACTGCTCACCTGTGAATGGAGAATATTGGTAAGCCAGTCAATATTGATTTCGTTAACCGAATTGATAAAAGTCATAATTAGTTTGGTTGATGCTTTCCGGAAAATAAAAAGAGGTATGGACATTATATCCGTACCTCTTTTGACTATTCTTTCTACCCAAACAACTCCACAAGTTGTTTGACATAGACAACACCGTCGAATCCTTCGATCTCGCCTTTGCGCATCTCCGCTTTTTCGCCATCGGGGTCTCCCAAACAAGAGACGATCACATCACCTGCGCTGACATCCTCGTTTTCAGTGTAGTAATTTGTTGTAACGATGGTCTTCAAGCCTGCGGCTTTTGCGGCGGCAAGTCCGTTTTTGGAGTCTTCCACAACAAAAGCATCATCTGGGTTCAAACCTAATTTCGCGAGTGCCATATTATAGATCTCGGGGTCGGGCTTCTTTTTACCGACCATGTCGCCAGCGATCACCAGATCGAATTTGATATCGGACAAGGCATTCTCGGTGACCGCTTTCGCCGCCTTTTCATTGGACGTGGTAGTGACCGCCAGTTTCAGCCCAACCTCCATCGCTTCTTTCATGAACCGATGGATGCCCGGCCGCAGGGGAAGTTTGCCCGTCTCGATCAATTCCACGAAAAGAGCGGTCTTGCGCTTGTGCATCTCCTTGACGAGGCTATCGATCTCTTCCTCGGTCAGCGGCTTGGAAAATCCTCTGGTCTTCCAATGATGCTTCATACGTTCCTTGCCGCCGCCAACTTGAAGGAGTTCGTGGTAATACTCCACATCCCATTCGTCGGTGAAGCCGAATTCCTTGAAGGTCATGTTGAACGACACACGGTGACCGTCGCGTTCGGTATCTATGATCACACCGTCCTGGTCGAAAAATACTGCTTTGATTTTTGACATGGTTTCCTCCATGTCATTGCGAGGGCTGGTGGTTGAGTAGGGCGAGTGATATTCTCGCCTGTATCGAAACCACAGTCCGAAGTAATCTCAAAATTACAGGTTATATAAGATTGCTTCGCTTCGCTCGCAATGACATTACTTTTTCACTCCGAAGAACTCCAACACGGTATCCACAAATAATTGGTTCTCTTCCTTCGAACCAACCGTAACGCGGAACCAACCATCGGAGCCATATTTCTTGCTTTCACCACGCAGGATGATTCCCCTGGTCTCGGCGAATGCGAGCACTTCTTTGCCGGTCTTGCCCGTCCCGCCACAATCGAAGAGGATGTAGTTCGCCTTCGACGGGAAGACAACAAAGCCGGGGATGACGCTCAAGGATTCGGTAATGAAGTCCACAGCATCGTTGTTAAATTTGACGCGTTCGGCGAGTCCCTCGGTGTCTTCGAACGCCGCGAGCGCAGCCCACATGGGAATCGTCCCCACGTTCCACGGAAGAAGCGAGCCGGCGATCTGGTCGATCACTTCCTTGTCAGCGATGGTATATCCGAACCGCATCCCGGCCAGACCGTAAGCCTTCGAGAGTGTGCGGGTGATGAGTACGTTCTTGTACTTTTTAGTCAGTGCCACCTGCGACATGCCAAGCCCGGAATATTCCACGTATGCTTCATCAATGACGAACGGGATGCCCGTCTCTGCGATGCGGACGAAATGTTCCACGTCCATGAAGTTGCCGGTTGGGTTGTTGGGGTTGGCGACCACGATGATCTTGGTTTTATCTGTAACGGCTTTCAAAATGGAATCGGGGTCGTAATGGAGATAGTTATCCTTGTAGACCATCGGCACGCTGACCATCTTTGCGCCGAGCAATGTGCCGCGCAGACCGTAAATACCAAAGCACGGCGTATGCTGGATGACCTCGTCACCGGGTGTGATGAACATGCGGAAGATGTTGTCGTACACTTCGCTCGAGCCGTTGCCGATCATCACGTTGCCGGGACCGTCGACTCCGTTCATCTCTGCGATCTTACTGCGGACAACGAGTCCCTGATCGGGATAGCGGTTCGCCATCTTCGCATATTTCACCATCGCATCCAGAACCTTGTCTGAGGGCGGAAGCGGGTTTTCGTTGGACATCATGCGATGAAGCGATGGATCTCTCCACGCCTTTTCGATGTGTTCCGAGATGTACATCGGGATGCCCTTGACCCACGGGGCGTAATATTCTTCTACTCTTTTCATTTGTTTGCTCCTGAAATTATTGGTTGCTCCGGTGGTTGAGTAGTGCCGAAGGCCGTATCGAAACCACGAATAAGCAGAATGTTTTTGTTACTTGATGGTTTCGATACCTACGTACTCAACCATCAGGATGCCTATGGAATTACGCTTTCCCAGTACTCCTCAATTTATCCATCCAATGCATCACGACCTTGCGCGTCGCGTCACGGACAAAGACATCCAGTTTGCCGGGGTCGTACTCATCGCGGTGGGCGTTGATGTATTCCCATTTCGCGTCGATCAGCGTGTGCTTCAATTCAGTGGAAACGTTAAACTTCGCGCCGCCCGCCTCGAGCAATTTCTCGATGTAATCGTCGGGCAAGCCCGTCCCGCCGTGGACGACGACCGGGGTCTTGATCCCGTTCCCGTTCAGCATTTTGTTGATGACTGCCATGCGCTCAAAATCCACTTTGGGATTTTTAGTCTTATATACGCCGTGCGCGGTGCCAATGGCGGGGGCAAAGATGTCCACGCCTGTGCGTTCGACGAATTCCACCGATTGTTCGGGATTCGCCAACTGCGCTTCATCCTCCGCGACCTTGACCTGATCCTCCACTCCACCAACAGTTCCCAACTCCCCTTCGACGGAGATATTGCCAACGCTGTGGGCGTAATCCACCACTTCCTTCGTCTGGCGGATATTCTCCTCGAAGGACTGTTTCGACGCGTCGATCATAATATTGGTATAACCGGCATCCGCGCACTTCTTGCAGTAATCGATTTCCGTGCAATGGTCGAGATGCAGGCAGACCGGCACCGGCGCAGACTCAGCCAGCGTGCGGTAGATCGCCACCATCATGTTCGTCCCCAGGAACTTGGACGGCTTGACGGAGGTCTGCACGATGACCGGCGCTTTCTTCTCGATGGCGGCGTCTATCACCGCCTCGAACTGTAACAGGTCTGTGATATTGAATGCCCCGACGGCATACCCGTTCTCTGCCGCCTCGATCATGATCTCTTTTGCATTTACGATGGACATGGTCCTCTCCTTTACTTGCTGATTGAAAAGATATGTTTTTCAAAACTACCAACTGCCTACTGATCAATTGCCTTTCTTCGCCACCTCTTTCAACCACCCCTCCCAGCGCGGGTCGGTGACGTGTTGTCTCACGCGTCCGAACCATAGATCCGCATACCCCTGGAAGTCCTCCTCCAGTTTGGAGATGCCCGTCTGCGTGGTGCCCCACATCGCTTCGTGGATCTCAGACATGGGTAAAAGCAGTTTCAGGCGGGCAATATGCTTTAGGGTCGCCTCGCCAAAATATTCGTTAAGCAGGAAGCGTATCTGTTCGTCGTTCAATCCGTGATGCGAACTGAAATTCGCCAGGTCGTAGACTGGGTCGTTCATCCCCGCATATTCCCAATCCAGCAGGCGTATTTCGCCAAGTTCGCCCGGCACATCCTCCTCGAGCCAGTTCAGGTTGAGCAGGTCGTCGTGACAGGGCGTGGGCGTGTGCGGGTTTTTCAACATCGCCTCTTCCACCTGCGCCATCTTCTGCATCATCCAATCCCAATCGAAGGGGAACCTGCCGTTATTTTTTTTCGACACCTTCGCGAGCATTTCCACGCGGCGGAACACATTGAACTCGCCATTGAGTTTCGGCGCGCGCGCGTGGAAGAGGCGGATTTTCTTTGTGATGCGCGTAAGATAATCGGATTGTTTGATCACATCGGGCGGGATCGTTTTGCCTTTGATGAAGCGCGTCACGATATAGCCTTCGGGTTCGATAAAGTACATCACCTCGGGCGCGATGCCCAATTGCCCCGCTGTATAGTTTGCCGCATATTCGACATCCCGGCGGATGCCCAGCAGTTCCGTGTCCTGTCCCGTGAGACGCAACACATAAGATTTTCCGTCCGCGTCGATCCTGAAATTGAGATTCGTAATACCGCCGCTCAAGGGAATCTTCTTGATGTTTTTGGATTCCGCAAGGAACGGGACTTTCGCGATGGCTTGATCAATTGCAAGTGTGGACATTGACATCCTCTCTAAAGAAACGCTTCATTCTCGGATTTTAGCCTGCTTCTGTTTTACTGACGAATTCTCTCGCCTTTGGCATCCCATAACACGGACGCCGCCACTTCCGCCCCGACCTGTTCGCCGAAACATTCGATCTCAAGTTTCGTGCCGACTTTCGAATATTCCATTGGCAGATAGGCATAGGCGATGCTCTTGTTCACCGAATATCCAAATCCGCCCGAAGCCACCCACCCAACGATCTTGCCTTCTGCACGGATCGGTTCCTTACCGAGCGTAATCGTGCGGTCATCGTCCAGTGTGATCGTGCAAAGTTTTTGCTTCAAGCCGTCAGCTTTCTGCTTGACCAGCGCCTCCTTGCCGATGAAATTGTCCTTGTTCAGTTTTACAGCAAAACCGAGACCCGCTTCATACGGAGTGTAATCAGGTGTGATCTCGCCGCTCCAATAACGATAACCCTTTTCAAGCCGTAGGGTGTCAATGGCTTTATATCCGCCTGCCACCATATCCTCAGGTTTGCCAGCCTCCCAAAGGGTATCCCAGAGACGCAGACCATATTCCATCGGGCAGTAAAACTCCCAGCCGAGTTCCCCGACATATGTCACGCGCGAAGCGAGGACAGGCACATCGCCAATGGTGATCCGCTTGGAAGTCATATACGGGAAGCTGTCGTTGGAGACATCATCAGTTGTCACCTTTTCGAGAATAGTGCGCGCTTTCGGTCCCCACATACCGATAGCGGCGTAACTGGAGCCAGCGTCTTCGAGCGTAACCGAACCATCTTCGGGCATTTGCAGCGACAGCCACGACATGTCGTGCTGACCGAACGCCGTGCCGGTAATGATGAAGAAACGGTCTTCCGCGAGGCGGTTGACGGTAAAGTCACATTCAATGCCGCCGCGCTTGTTCAGGCATTGCGTATACGTGATCGTGCCGATGGGCTGGTCCATTTCGTTGGCGCAGACGTAATTGAGGAACTTCAACGCGCCGGACCCGCGCACCTCAAATTTATTGAAGGATGTCTCATCGAAGAGACCCGCGTTTTCGCGTGTCATCAGGTGTTCATAGCCGATGGCACGCGACCAGTTATGACGCGCCCAGCCTTTTGGTTCGTGTCCGTGTGTGGCAAGTTCTTCATATTTACGGAACCAGTTTGGTCGTTCCCATCCCATCTTTTCGCCAAAATGACATCCCAGATCGCGCAGTCTGAAGTAGGTAGGGGACGTGCGCACATTGCGCCGCGACATGCGTTCTTCGCCGGGGAAGTGGATATCGTAATATTGTGTATACGTTTCGAATGTGCGGGCAACAGTGTAATCAAGGTTGTTGTAGTTCGGACCGAATCGGCGCACATCCAACCGCCACATATCCCATTCGGGACTGCCGTCTATGATCCATTCCGCCATCACTTTGCCGATGCCGCCCGCGCCCGCAAGGCCATGCGCGCAGAAGGCACACGCCACCCAAAACCCTTTGACGGAGGTGGGTCCCAACAGGAATTCGCCATCGGGCGTGAAGCCCTCGGGTCCATTGAGCAACTTTACAACTTCTGCATTCTCGATCGCAGGCACGCGGCGGATCGAGTTTTCCATCAGCGGGGTGAAGCGTTCCCAATCGGGCGGCAATAACTGGAACTTGAAATCCTTCGGGATTCCGTTCATGCCAAAGGTGGCGGGCTGGCGTTCGTATCCACCTGTGATGAGTCCGCCGACCTCTTCGCGCCAATACACCAAGAGATCGGGGTCGCGCAGGTTGGGGAATTTATTCGTCACGCCTTCGATGGGTTTGGTCATGATGTAAAGATGAGCCATCGGGACGACCGGCAGACTCAAACCGACCATCTTCCCGACCTCGCGTCCCCACATCCCCGAGGCGTTCACAACAACCTCGGTCTTGATCGTTCCTTTATCGGTCACCACCTCGCTGACGCGACCGTTCTTCAAATTGATCGCTTCAACATTGGTGTTCGTCAGGATCTTCGCGCCGCGGTTCTTCGCTCCCATGGCGAGCGCGTTGGTCAAGCCGGTGGGATCGATGCTCCCGTCGTTGGGTGTGTAAGCCGCGCCGACCACACCTTTGATATCCATGAGCGGGAACATGTCCTGCGCTTCTTTTGGGGAGATCAATTCCATCGGCACACCGAAGGAGCGCGCCATGCCCACGAGCCGTTTGGTCTCTTCCATGCGTTCAGCGGAGGACGCGAGACGCACGCCTCCGACTTCTCGCCATGAGGTGTCCTGCCCCGTTTCGGCCTTGAGCTTGCGATAGAGGTCGGTACTGTAGTGCATCATGCGCGTCAGGTTCGCGTCCGAGCGCATCTGCCCGACGAGACCCGCTGAATGCCACGTTGACCCGGCAGTCAACTCGTGGCGTTCAATGACGACAACATCCTTCCAGCCCATGAGGGTCAGGTGATAGGCAATGCTTGCCCCGCCCACGCCTCCGCCGATGACGACCACCTGCGCCTGTGTTGGAAATTCGGACATGTTCATGTTCTCCTTGTTTTATTCCGGGAAAATTATTGGGTTTTGTAATATGGAAAAGGTATTGCATCCTGCAATACCTTGAATATTGGTTTCTCTATTTTTGCCAGACCGAATCGGGCCGCGCCATTTGCGCCACAATATCAAAAGTGGATATGACACCGAGCGGAAACGCGTCAGGATCAGTATCGTCAATGACCACAAGCCTGTGATGATGGTTTTTGATCATCTTGTCTGCGGCTTGGCGCAGGCTGGCATTGATGTCAATGGTGAGCGCCGGGTGCATGACGTCGCGGACGATAAGGTTTTCATCCATGCCGTCCTTTACAAACCTCAGCAAGTCACGCCCGCTGACCACGCCAAGCGTTTTGCCTTTTGCATCCACCACCAGCACGGAGCGCCAGCCGGACGATGTCATTGCGCGTGCGGCGGAGGCAACCGGCGTCTTGCCACGGCATACAAGCACCGCATCTGCCATAACGTCGCCGACCGTCTCCCGTTTCGATTGGGCGCTTTGCGCGATGCTGGCAACAAAATCGGAAAGCGAGATGATGCCGACAGGCTTCCCGTTCTCGGTCACCAACAGGCGGCTGATCTCTTTCTCGATGAGCGTACGCACCGCATCAGACAGGGGAATATTTGCTTCCACTGAATCAATCGGATGGGACATCAGATCCGCCGCTGTCAGGCTTCGCATGGTGTCGAGGCTTTCCGGGTCCGAGGAAAGCCATTCGCCAGCCAGAAGGTCGAAGTCGGAAATGATCCCAACCTCCCGTCCGTCGCGATCGGTGACGACCAGCGCGTGGACGTGGTGCTGGTTCAGCAGTACGGCAACCTGCCCCAGGGTTGCATCTGCCTTGCAGGTTATCAAGCCGGTGTGCATCAGGTCGCGTACGAGTTTAGACATGGTTTCTCCTTATACCTCATCCACATCCTTGTACCATTTCACGCGGTCGCCCACGCGGTCGCGCAGGCGCCAGGCAAGTGGCTTGGGTTCATTATTCAATCGTGCAAGAATCGCATCCACTTGTGATTCAACCTTCGCCTTGTGTTCATCGGAAAGTTGTGTGTAATGGTGCGCGAGTTGCTTTACCTTTTCCAGGTTCATTGTGGTTGTGCGCCATAGCCCCCAATCGTTCGCGCATAATTGCGCTGCGAGTTTGATGTTGATGGTCTCCTCATCCACATCACCGAGCGGATGTTCGAGCAGGAGCATGATGGTATCAATAATATCCTTCTCGTTGATCTGTACGATCTGCATTTTCTCGAGGAGGAGTTCCGTCAATGGGATGGTGGGGGAGTCGGCTTCGAGGCGATCCTTCCAGTAGATGGCATGGCAAAAATCCAGTTTCTCGTAGAAGACATCCACGTGCAGGCCAGTACCGGGTTTATCGAAGATCGCCCGCTCGCCCTCGGAACCGATATAGACTTCACGGTTCTCGACGTAACCCATGCCTGTCA
>DATDAG010000235.1:0-3200 GCA_036525495.1 Anaerolineales bacterium | reverse complement strand
AATGCTTATCAAGCTCGCCAAGGATGCGGGCGCGGATGCGGCGAAGTTCCAGCATTTTCAGGCTCCCAAGATCGTTTCGGATTACGGCTTCACCCACATGGACTCGAAGGTCAGCCATCAGGCTATATGGAAGAAGTCTGTGACCGAGGTGTATGCGGCAGCGTCCGTTTCGCAAAGTTGGACGCCCATCCTGAAAGAGGAATGTGACAAGGTTGGCATTCACTTTTTCACATCACCGTATGACTATGACTCTATCGAACACGTTGACCCGTATGTCCCTGCCTTCAAGGCAGGTTCAGGTGAAATCGACTGGATCGAAGCGCTCGAACACATGGCATCCAAAGGTAAGCCGATGATTATCGCCAGCGGCGCGGCAGACATTGCCGATGTGCAGCGTGCTGTCCATGCGATCCTCAAGGTCAACAAACAGTTGTGCCTGATGCAGTGCAACACCAACTACACTGCCAGCCTCGAGAACTATGATCACATCCACTTGAACGTGTTGAAGACGTATGCGACCATGTTCCCTGACGTGGTGCTCGGTCTCTCTGACCATACCCACGGGAACGCAACGGTTCTAGGCGCAGTGACGCTTGGTGCGCGCGTCATCGAGCGTCACTTCACTGATAGCAATGACCGCGAAGGTCCCGACCACAAATTCGCTTTGAACCCCGAAGATTGGGCGCACATGGTCGAAGAGACGCGTCAACTCGAACGGGCGCTAGGTTCAGCGGACAAGGTCATTGTTGATAATGAACAGGATACGAAAGTGGTGCAGCGTCGCTGTCTGCGTGCAGCGCGTGACATCAAGGCTGGTGAAGTCTTTACTCATAACATGATCGATGTGCTGCGTCCCGCAACGATCGGTGCGATCAAACCTTACGAGATCAAGAACGTTCTTGGCACGAAGGCAATCTCTGATATGCCGATGGGCAAGGAACTGCGTTGGACGGATTTGGGAGCGTAGAAACGTTTACAGGTTGACAGGTTGGAACGTTTTCAGGTTTGCACGTTCAAACGTTCCAATTTTTATTTATTATGCGTATTTTATATTTCTCTCGAAATTACACCCCTCACGATTTTCGGTTCTTGAATTCGTTATCGAAGACAGAACACGAGATCTTTTATTTGAAACTTGAAGCGAACCAACGGCAGGTAGAAGATCGTCCTGTGCCTGAGAATGTTCAGCAAATCCTTTGGGTAGGCGGACAGCGCGAATTCCGTTGGAGTGACCTTCCGCGTTTGGTGTTGGATTTTCGACGCGTGGTAAAGAGTCTTAAGCCTGACATTGTCCACGCGGGACCAATACAAACCTGCTCGTTCATTGCGGTGTTGAGTGGATTCCGTCCGATACTGACGAAGTCGTGGGGGTATGACTTGGTTAAGGATGCGGATTCGAGCAAGTGGATGCAATGGGTGACTCGTTATACGTTGAAGCGAAGCGCTTTCTTTACCAGCGATGCGAATGTGACACGCGATAAGGCCATCTCTTTTGGGATGAACCCTGAGAATATCGTTGTGTTTCCGTGGGGCGTGAATATCGAGCGTTTTACGCCACTTGAACACAGACGGAAGACTGCAAACAGCAAAAAACAGTCAGTGGTCGGTGGTCAGCGGTCAAAAGGGATTACTCTTTTTTGTAATCGCACATGGGAACCAATTTATGGTATTGATGTTCTCGCAAAGGCATTTGTCAAAGTGGCGCAACAGAACCCTGATGTGAGTTTGATCCTGTTGGGAGGCGGTTCACAGGTAGCAAAGATACGTCAAATCTTAACGAACGGCGGCGTGATGGACCGAGTCCATTTTGGGGGACAGGTGGGGCAGCGTGATCTGCCGCGCTGGTATCATATGGCGGATATTTACATCTCGCCCTCACACGTGGACGGTTCGTCCGTGTCGTTGTTGGAGGCGTTGGCGTGCGGAATGCCAAGTTTAGTGTCTGACATTCCAGGGAACAAGGAATGGGTCGAGGAGGGAGTCAATGGCTGGTTATTCCGTGATGGAGATGTGGATGATCTGGCGGAGAAGATCCTGCTGGCAATAAAGAGTAAAAGGTCGTGGGGGAGAATTGGCAAAGCGGCAAGAAAGACAGCGGAAGAACGCGCCGACTGGAAGTCCAATTTTGGTAAACTACTTGAAGCGTATGAAAAAGTAGTTCGAAGCGGATCAGACATCGGTTAAGAATGAAGCGTGCATCAGTGTGGATTAAAGTTGAAGTGTTGGAATTCTGGAGAATAAATCATGTTGACATTTGAACAGTTAGTCGAAGGGTTTCAAAAACTGGGCATGGAGCAGGACGATACCCTGCTCGTACATAGTTCATATAAGTCGTTCGGTGAAGTGGACGGCGGACCTGCGACAGTGATCCGCGCGTTGGAGGCAGCGCTGGGCACGGACGGCAAGGGGACGCTGATCATGCCGACATTCAATTTCGATTTCAACAAAGGTGAAGCGTGGGATGTGCGCACAACGCCGTCGAAGATGGGCGTGTTGACGGAACTGGTGCGCAAGGACCCGCGCGCGAAACGGGTGTTTCATCCGTTCTATTCGTTTGCAATTTTGGGAAAGCACGCCGAGATGCTGGGAAGCCTGCGGTATAAGAGCGCGTATGAACGGAACTCGGTGTTTGGGAAGCTGCATGACCTCGATGGAAAGATCATGGTGATCGGGTTGTCGTACACGAACAGCATGACGTTCTTCCATTACATCGAACAAATGGAGGGCGTGGACTATCGGTTCCTGAAACAGTTCACAGGCGAGGTGACGGATGAGAACGGCAATACGTACACCGATACGTTCGAAATGCTGGTACGTGACATTGACAAGGGCGTCATCACCGAAGTGGACCCGATGGGCGCGTTGATGGAAGAAGCAGGGATCATCAAGAGCCGCAAGATCGGTGATGCGGATGTGAAGTTGATGAAGGCGAATGAAGTCTATGAGTTCACTGCGCGCGAGATGAAACGCAATCCGTTTTTGTTGTATTACATTGATAAAAAGGATTCTTAGCCACCGATTGACACAGATTTTCTTTTCTTCTGAAAGACTCAAGACCCCTAACGTAAGTATTGTGCAACAGAATCGAAAAGTCGAAAAAACGTAAAAAAATAGAACATTGACAACCTACGAACTCTGGTCGAGTAAGCTTATGGCAACTATAAATGGAGAAGAGCCATGAGTAAAAATGAAGCACCGCA
>DATDAG010000234.1:0-2723 GCA_036525495.1 Anaerolineales bacterium | reverse complement strand
CATCCGATAACTCATGAGTGAATCCTAGAATTCCATCCCTTGAACTTCCGCGACCATTCGTTCGCGTAATTGATTGTAGCGTTTTTCCGCGAGCAGGGCTTGGATCAAAGGTGTGTAGAAGGGACCGTCGCCGACAAGTCTGATCTTCCCGGGAGTGACCTCAACAAAGCCATATTCTTCCAATGCTTTCCACACACCCTCGAACACATCGAATACATCCACATTGAAAGCCTGCTTGTATTGCGAGCGGTCGAGTTCCAGCCCGAAGAGGTTACGCCAGACCAATGAGATCATGAAATCCTCACGAGCATGACGGAAGCCGCGTTCCACCGGGAATTGTTCGCCATCCACTTTGGATTTGTAGTTGGCAAGGTTGCGCGAGTTGATGAATGACCATGAGCGCCCATCTTCCAGGGCGGTGTCGTAGAAGAAAGTGATCGCGGCATACCCCAGTCCAACTGTGTCCATTGTATCCAGGCGGCGCGTCACACCCTCCTCATAAGGTCGGCTATTCGGGTCGCCCGGCTTGCGAAAATTGTAGGCCGTGATTTGTTCATATCCGTGGCTTAGAAGCAAATCGCGAGCGACACGATACATCTCAAGGTTGCTCAAGGTGCTGGGCAGTTCGTGGTAACGGTTGAGCGCGAAATCAGTGGGACCTCCCACGTTCAATTCGTAATGTGTAATGTCGTACACACCCCATGAAATGGCTGTTTCCAGATCCTTGACCATCGAAGCGACGGTCTGCTGGGGCCAGCCGAAGATCAGGTCGATGTTGGCAGGCAGACCGAATTCGCGCGCCCACTCCAACGTCTGGATGACGTGTTGCGTCTTCTGCTTGCGCCCGCTGAGACTGTTCAACTGCTCGTTCACTTGCTGGACCCCCATGCTGATGCGGTTCATCCCGGCTTCTTTTATCGCCTTGACTTTTTCACGTGTAAAGAGTTGGGGGATGCCTTCCAGTGTAATATCCACATACGCGGGAATATCCGGGAACAGTTCGCGCACCAAATCCATCAGTTGAGGATACTTATCCTCTTTATAAAGGTTCGAGGTGCCTCCGCCGAAAAAGACCGCGCCCAGGGGGATCTCTCTCAACGCTTCCTTGTACATTGCAACTTCTCGCTTCAGATAATTGAAATATATTTCGAGGTCAACATTGCCGGTGAAAACCTCCACTGGGAAGAGACAATACCCGCATTTGCCTGGGTGGGTCTGGATGCAATATGGCACGCCCACATACAAATTGACAGGTGAACCGCGTCCCATTTTGTGGAGTTCCTGCCTATCATCCAGAATATCCTCGGCTGGCACCTCCGTTTCAGACCAGAAGCGCGGCGAAGGGAAGGCATGTTGGATCTTATTCACCTGCCGCTTATCGAGATGACGTTCGATGAAGTCAAGTGCAAATTCTTTGTCAACCGAGATCGAGTCAAACATGGGGGGCTCCTAACCGATAAGTATCTATTAATTGACTGATGGACAGTGGCTGTTAATTTGCAGCAGCCTCACCCTTCAGGTCCACTGCGAGCGCTTCATCGTGCAGGAATTCTGCCATCGTTTCGATGGACTGGTAATCCAGTCCCTGCATGGGCTTGAAGCGGAATTCCAGTCTTTCCTGGATGCGGCGCTGTAACTCGGTGACCAGCAACGAATCGAGTCCAATTTCAAGGAAGGCGGTGCCGGGTGGCAACTTCTCAAGATTCATTCCATCGGCAGCCTGCCCGATGGTGTCCTTGATCTCAGCGATCAACCATTTCGACAGTAATGCCACGCGATCCTTCTTCGATAACGAACGCAAAAGCTCCACTGCATGAGCCCGCGATTTAAATATCTGATTCCCTGAAGCGCGGTTCGTAGCGCCACTTGTCTTTCCGAATGCAAGTGACATCGTTCGACGCAATTCCAGATTTTCAAACTTTGCCAGCACCTCGCCTGCTTCATTCAGCACACGGATGCTCGCGAGCGCGCCGCGTCCATTGGTATCGGCGTTGATCTTCACATGACTCCAAACCTGTACGGGCAATTCACCCAGGAAGGATATTGTTTGAACATTTGCCGGCACATACGCGCCCGGCTGATCTGCTCCATCGAGTGTGGCAAGCGCCGCGCCAAAGACCTGCAAACATGCATCCAACACCACCGCGTTATTGAACGGATCCTGTCCATTTCCGTTCACCGTATTTGTCACCCGCCCGTACGCTTCGCCCGAACCGGACTTCCCCAGCCACAACTCGCGCACATTCGCAAACCTTGCGCCGTATTCGAGTCCGCGACTGCGCAACTCGCCATAGAAGACTCCGATTTGCATTTCGGATTCACAAGCGGACAGCTCCGCTTCAATCTGGACCTGTTCCTGCTTCGCCTTCGATACAGCCAGCCTGCCCCGACAATAAACCACACTCCCATCACCCGATGCAATGACAAATTTTGTATCGCCTTTGCCATGTGCGGTCTGTTCGAGTGAAAGGGAAACCTTCCTCTCCTCTTTATAAGAGAGCAGGAGCGGCTGTTCGAATGACATATCCTTCACGGTCACAGCCTGCCAACTCTGACCGGAGATCGCCGCAAAACCGCGCGCCGCCATCTCAACATATCCCGTGCCCGGGAAGATCGTTGAATCCAGCACGCGGTGGTCTGTCCACGGGCTGGATGTTTTCAAGGATGTTTCGAACACCGTCTTTTGAGAATTGCGCGTCACCACTTTTCCAAGCAACGGATGC
>DATDAG010000233.1:0-4988 GCA_036525495.1 Anaerolineales bacterium | reverse complement strand
TGTGAGACCAGAGAAGCGGCAATGCCTGCTCTTCGCCCGAGTCGACCATGAATGCGGCGGAAAGGCTTGCAATGGATAACGATCTTCGTTCTTTGTTGGAGGAAGCGGCGGTTGACATCCGTTTGATTGTAACGGATTGTGTCACCATTTCAGTTGGCAGATAACTCCGTGCGCATGATCTCCAGATGAAGCGGATCATCCACATCCATCGCGATTTCGGCGTATGGGCAGATGATGGGATGCAGATCCACGCCGTGTTTTTTACTGAGTCGTTTTGTAAAAGCATCCAGATCCAATCGGCGCAGCGCAAGCAGGACCAATGTGTCAAAACCGATAAAGTTCAATTGCCTCCAGGTATTTCCGCGCGCCTTTTCAAATCGGTCGGCGGCGCCCTTCCTTTTCATGACGATCTTCGGATGAAAGATGCTGACGTCGGCAACACCGCGCAGTTCAAGATCCCCGACACGATCGACCCTGCGCTTGATGCCGGGAAATCTCGCCTCCAGAGCCTGCCGCGTGACCATGTTCATATACAGCTCGTGATGTGTCGTTGGTGTTTGCGCAGTGAACCAATCCAACATCTCGCCAGTCACCAGCGGGATATCTGATGCAACTGTCATTACATATTCTGCATTTGGATCTTTCTCAAGTATGGATTCGATCCCCGCGCGGATGTTACCGATCATGCTGCCTTGATTTGGGATGAAGGTGAGCGATTTTCCACAAGACAGATCAACGCTTCTTTCCAATCCGACAACCGTTACTCGTCCCACACTTTTCGCCTCGCTGACAGCATCCAGTACCCATTGGATCATCGGCTTGCCAGCAATGTTTATTAATGCCTTGGGTTTTCCCTGTGTGAATGAATAAAGGGGATGTCCCGGTTTGGGGATTCCACCAGCGGGGATGATTACATCCATTTCAGTTTGTGTCCTTTCTTGCAAAGAAGCGAATTAATGGTTCAGTGTTTCCTTGAGATGGCAGGTGTCATTGTGCTTCTCCAAACGCCATGCATTGACCTTGTGGATATACCGCCAGTGAGAAATGGGTGTGTTGGCAGGGGTTAGCCTCATCATAAAAGGCGTTGCTGCCAGCGGACTGATCCCATAGCAATAAACGAACGATGCCTCTATAGTGCCGCCGTGCGCAACAATTGCGATAGTCTTGTTTGAGTACTTTTGACAAATTCGATTCAAGGCATTACAGACTCGAAATCCAAACTCACCCCACGTCTCCAGCCCCGGACCTGGAGAAATGTATGCGTGTTGATCCACTGGAAGAGAATCAAATTGTGAGGCGAGTTCATCCTCTGTTAGTCCATTCACACCTTGATTGCGCCACTCATCCAGATCAGGTTCGATCTCGACCTGCAATTTTAGAACGGAGGAGAGTACCTCGGCAGTTTGTATCGCTCGCTTCATGGAACTGGAAATTAATACATCGATACCGAGATTTTCCCCTGCCAGACGATCTCTCAACTTTTGTGCCTGCAAAATGCCGACAGACGAAAGCCCAAGATCATAAGGCGGTTCTTCAGAATGTATGTATTTCCCATGACGAACAATGTACATCTGAGTCATGATTTCCTTCCCAACTTCTAGCTATCGTTTGGAGAGATATTTTCAACAGAACTATTTATTGACCTTGCCAGTTCCCTTCCTAGTACAGAGCCTCCAACCAAAGCCGCGCCGATATTGCAATAATGCAGAAGCGTAAGCATCGCGTATTTTCCTTGAACGGGATAACCCACTTCCCAACCTAACACGAATTGCAGGAATAAACTGACCGCAAGAAATCCCAGAGCAGATGCGATTCCGATATTTATACTTGCTTTCTTTCTCAACTCTTTCAAACCCAACTTACTGATCACCACCCAACCATTGATGCCTGTGACAATACCGATCACAGGGAGGAAGATCATCAAGTAATAATAGTTATAGCGGAAGTTGATCGTATTGCCAAACTTAAAGATAGCGCCTAATGAAAAGCCTAAGCCAGCTATGAATACAAACGGTATAAGTCCCCAGGAAAGCGCACAGGCCTTCACCATTGCTTTTACATCGGTTTTCTTTAAAAGGGCAATGCCTAATCCCCAAAGCGCGCCTGCCAACAAAAAAGCAGCGATCATGGCAGCCGCCAGCACAGTGTTGTTGTCTGGCAAGATTCTTGATGGGTTGATGCTGTTTCCTCCTGCCAAATATAAGGATAGCCATATACTCCCAGCAAGTGTAACGGTGGTTAACAACCCCATGAGGGCAATAAAGGTTATGGTTTTTGTATTCATAAGGTTTCCTTTCAGTTACTCGTAGATTGGCTAGCTATTCCAAAATTGGCTTTGACCTTTTCAATACCCTTCCAAATAACTCACTCCCCACTAAAGCAGTTATCCATAATGACAGGAAGGTTGTTGGAAGCATCACCGGCCGTCCGCTGCCGACGGAGAATCCGAATAGTTGCAATGTGAACATGATCGCTAGATATATCAGGAATCCAGTTGCGAAGCCCATGCCAAACATCTTCAACCCCAATTTCCATTTTCTTATTCCCAATCCCAGCGCCAGTCCAGATACACCTGTGATAATGCCTAACCATGGAGCAAAGAAGGCGCCAAATTCAAGATTGCCAACGCCATTGAATCGCTCTATGTATTTTAGGAATGCTGCATTGAAAGATGCAAGAAAAGTAAACATTCCGATGAACGATAACGAAAAACCCAGAGCTCCGGATAGATACAGCCATCTATTATCCGGAAGACCGGAACGTTTCCCTAAGGAGCGAGCCCACAGAAAACCTGCCCCAAAATGGACCAGAAACATTATTAAGTGGCTGGTTGAATCATTCGTGTCAAATTTAATCTTGAATAACAATTCCAGTGAGCCTCCAACTAGCAGGGAAACAGGAATGGCAGCGAACAACCAAAGCCCGGCAAGGAAGGGATATTGAGATTTTGGTGTGTTAAGGGTTGTGTCCATGATTGTCTCCTAAGGCATCGCGTTTTCCAACTTGGGAAGCGATAGTAAATACGAACGGATGGCACGCAATTCGGAGTTGGTCATGTTGGAGAAAAATTTCCAGGGCATAAAAGAGTCAAGCTCACGTCCAGAAGGATGCGTACCGGTTCGGATCACGCTGAAGAATGTTTCCTCCTCCCAGAATCCCATTTCGCCGCCGGGCGTCAGGTTTGGCCCGATCGGCGCGCTGGGGTTGACCTGCCCGCCTGCCAATTCATCACCATGACATGCGCGGCATTGACCGATGGTGACAAGATATTCGCCATATTCAGACGTTTCGCCTTCAGCAGAGGGTGGTGCGAATGGTGCATCATGATCGATCACACGCGCCGACATTTCCTCGGCAAATGGTCCGGCGCCGATTAATAGATACACCATGGGGCCGGGCTTGGTTTCAGGTAACACATTGACAATGGGTGGGATGGTCTTCATGTAGGCGATGATCGACGTGATATCCTCCTCGCTCATCACATGGAAAAACAACGACGGCATGATGAGGACACTTCGTCCTTGTTGATTGACGCCATGATACAGCGCGCGGACCCAGTCCTCGTCTGAATAAGATGCGCCGATGCCGCCTTCGCCGGGGGTCAGATTTGGGGCTACGACGATTCCCTCTTTGCCAGGGTTATTGATTATGTAATCTCCGGAGAGATCCGTTCCGTGACAATAGCCACAGTGGGCGATGGCCTGCACGATATGCTCACCTCTTGCAATGGATGCATCATCTGTAGGTATGGTGACTCCGCTTACATCAATATTGTAGGTTTTGTTGAAGCGTGAGTAACCGATCCCCAGGATGACAGCGACCAGGATCACGATCAACCCGACCAAACCACCGATAAGTTTCAAAATCTTTTTCATTTTCTCTCCTTTACTCTAAAAATAGGTGCACTAAACAGGACTGAAGCGCGTCCCACATCAGCCAAAACCTTTATTGCTAAACTGCTTTTATTTAGTTGTTATCCATCTTGTTCCCCTGTATCCACCGGCAATTGAGCTTCGGTGACAAATTCGGCGGGGTTGGATGTATGTAAAGGACCGCGATGATTAAAAAATCGCATCAGACCTTGCGGCTGGTATCCGTGCAGGATCGCCCAACGGCGCAGCAGGGTAGCCGGTTCAACGAATCTTGCGAGATTGCCTGGCATCGGTTCTATGAAGAGGGTTGCAGCGGTTTCAACTGCCGTTTCGTTCCGGACTGTGAGTTGGCCAATGTACTCAAGCGTTATCGGCTCCTGGGCATCTGTCACACCGATCAGAATCTCATGCTGCCTTTCGCCAAGTTCGGGTGAATGGAATGGGATGATCGTCTCGCCGTGAAAGACATCGATCACAACGCCCGTGTGCTGGATCACGCCGTCCTCGATCGCTTTTCTAAGTGTGCTTGCCACTCTTTCCCTGTGAGCCAGTAGTTCCTCCATCGGGAGTACAGTATCAACCCTATCGAAAAAGGATAGGACCCGCATCGGTTCGAGACGCTTCATGACCACATCCAATTCAGGGAAGTTGATCTCCGCTTCGATCATCCGCAAACGGAACTCGACCATCGAAAGCTGCCTCTGCGCCTCGCGCATCTCCTCCTGGATCTCTGCCTGCTTGAAGTGCAGCATTCCGCGCAATTCATCTGTAGGCAGTTCCTTTTCGAGCATCAAACCGATCTGCTCGAGCGAGAGTCCCATTTCTTTGAGCGCCATGATGCGGTGGATGCGCGGCAACTGCTCTATCTCATAGAAACGATAGCTGGTAACGGGGTCGATGTGGACAGGTTTGATCAGCCCCAGTTCATCGTAATGATGCAGGGTCTTGACCGTTACCTGGCTCAGGCGTGAGAATTCTCCGATCTTTAGCATGGCTATTGTGAGACCATGTCCGATTTGCCTAATCGCACGCCAGCCATGACGAGCCAGACGATCAAGGCTGGACCCGCGACTCGCATCAGCAATTCAAGCGCCGTCTCATCGAACGCTCCGCCGA
>DATDAG010000232.1:0-4073 GCA_036525495.1 Anaerolineales bacterium | reverse complement strand
AGACCAACGGCGAGCTTGTCTGATACGCAGACATTTGGATCGTTGTCATCGCCATTGCTGTTAGGGTTTGGTGTTGCCGAAATCGATTCAGTTGGATTCTTTTTACTGCACTTCTTGTTCGGGGAAGGGCATGGAATAACCCACTGGGATGTCTTGTGACCTCCTGCAGTCCAGTTGCTAGTACCAGCCGCCGATTGTACGTTCAACCACACATATCCATCATCGGCGCAAACCGGCTCAGCAAGGATCTTCACCCAACCACCTATTTCGATGAAGCCAACAACGGGGTAATTCTTTCCCGCTCCGGAACGGATGATGTTTTCATACGGAGGTGAAAGGGAGATGTGGCCGAACGTTTCTGGTTTGAAATCTGCTGCGTAGGCGGGACACTTGTTCGATGCAACAAGCGTTTCTGTGCTGATCGGGGTTTGGGTGTTGGGTATCAAGATAGATGGCGTTTCCGATGGTTCGTGCTTTACCCACCATTTGGTTTGTGTTGGTGGGGGAGCCATCGAAGTGGTACTGGTATCTGGGTTCCCAACTTCGTTACTTCGGCGAATTCCGCCCCGAGCTACGGAGAATAGGATACACAAAAAAAGCAGGCTGAATAAGGAAATGATCATAATCCTTTGCCTGCGTTCATCTTGGAAGAATGTGCCGGGTTCGCGTAGAAATTCGGAGAGGAGTTTCAACATATTTCAATTGCTGTTTTTTCCTTTGATGTAGTGGCTTTGACCAAGCTATGTGTTTATTGTATGTGTCACTTAATAGGGGTAGTCTCTCGAACGACGCAAAGCGGTCAAAGACTGACGGCTTTTGTGGAGGATTTCCTTGGTACATTACGCTAGGATTAGGAGCACTCCCAATTCTCATGTATCTTGTTGTGACGATTGTTGGTACAAGAACAATCTGCCTCTTCTCCCTGTGCCTCGTACCGGAAAGTCTGACACAATCTCGCTGGTTGATCTTATACTTCACGAATATCTCTTCTATGGTGAAATTTTGGTTCGAAAATAGGGATTCTCATAAGTTAAATTGGCTTTCAACTTGTACGACAACATAATTGGAAAAGCTGAGCAAAATCAGATTAATTTGACTTGCTAAGTTTAGAAAAAGTTATCGTTTAATGAGTTATCGAACAGATCAATACGATTTATATTTACCTATGTACTACCCATCATGAAATTTCCTTTGAGCACAGGGAGTATTTCCATACCATCTTTAGACGAAACTTCGATAGCTGGCTCCAAAAAACGTTGCGGGTATGGATACTCCCACACAATTTAGCGGTAGAATTTGTCTGTTATGAGATGCACCCATGAAATGTGATCAATGCGGTCTTCAATCCGATGTGCAGCAGGCATTTTCCACCCAGAAGAGTATCGGCAGGTCAAGGCACTACTGCCCGGACTGCACGCTCAAGCGTCATACCCGATCGTTCGTTTTCAATATGAGCTTATTGATCGGCTCGGGCGTGCTTATCTTTACCCTAAACCCGTTCTCAAGAGCGGCAGTCATCGTCCGGGATATCAGCCTCATCCTACTCTTCCAGGTCCCGTTGATCCTGATGCACGAATTGGCGCATGCCACCGTGGCGAAGCTGACCGGGTTGCGCGTGTTCGGCATCGTGATCGGGATCGGGAAAAGGATCTGGTCAGGCGAACTGTTTGGCATGCAGTGGATGATTAATGCGCTGCCGCTTGGGGGAATCACCTCTGTCGGTGCGCGACCCGTGCCACACATCCGCTGGAAATTGTTCCTCGTGTACCTGGCAGGACCCGCCTCTCATCTCCTCCTAGCATTTGCCGCCTTTCTCCTGTCGTGGTCCTTTTCACTTTCCGCATTCGGACACCGCGTGCTGGGGCTGCTGGTCTTTTCGAACATCCTGTTGGCGGTTTTCAATCTGTTCCCACGCAAGATCTCGATCATGATAGGTATGCAAGGCACTGATGGTTGGCATTTGATGCGCGTGCCGTTCCTCAAGCAGGACGAGCTGACCAAACTCCATGTCGGCTATTTTGCCGGTGAGGCATTGCTGGCGTATTCCCGTAACGATTTCGAGACAGCCAAAAGATGGTTGGAGCAGGCGCTTATAGTGGATGGAAACTCCGCCATTGCGCGAAATGTGCTGGGCGTTATCCAGATGGCACACGAGGAATACCTCGTTTCACGGGAGACCTTTTTACAGTTGCTCCAAACGGAGGAGGGTAAAGCACCTGCACTGCACTACATCCTGCTCAACAATGTTGCCTATTTGAACGCCCTGCTGGGTGACCCGTCCCTGCTCCCGGAAGCGGACCAGTATTCCGCCGAGGCGTTGAAGCATTTACCGTGGATGCCTCCAGTGATCGGCACACGCGGAACCGTGCTCGTCGAGCTAGGTCAGATCGAGGAAGGTATCGCCCTGCTCACAAAGGCGATGTCCCTTCACACAGATAAACACGGAAAAGCCCTGAATGCCTGTCACATTGCACTAGGCGAATTTCGACGAGGGGATGCGGTCACTGCCCACAAATACTTTGCCACTGCGCAAACGCTCGACCCGGCATGCGTGCTACTCCCTCGCGTAAAGGCGGAACTGGCAGGGTCGGCGGTGTAAGCCAACACCTCTGAAAACAGGGATTTTCATAAGCTAAATTTGTTCTCAACCCTTCTTGTGCGACAACAACAAATTAATTCTTGATCGATAATCAATACTCGTTGCTCTCCAAGGTGGAAAAGCGGTCGTATAATAATGGGCAACTAGAGAAATTCTGATACAACAGGTTGCAATTGATCTATTTACAGTTAAAACTATAAGCGTCAGTGCGGGTATATCATTGAATTTGTACATCAAATTTTACTCGTAGGTAAATGCAACTTTTGGATAATTCTCTTCCGCCGAACCGAATACTCAACGGGACTTTGTATGGACATTAAAACGCTCTTGGAAGGCATCGAAAAGCTTATTAACTTTATATTCGGTGGTCATCCGCCTGAGTGGTTGATTCCTACCCTCTATTGGACAGTAGGAATTGGCTCTTTTTTCTCGGGAACTGTGGTGGTATTGAGCCATGCGAGGAAACTTTGGACAGATGTATTACAGCCAATTTACTATAACCCTGAGCAGAAACGTCGTAGATCACGCAGGCGGATGTTTGCCGATATCATGGAAGCAGAGATTCGAAGACTTAACTCATTGGAAGCATGGAATGATAATCGCTTTGCGGAATTGGAAGCTGAGGTAGAGGCGGAAGGACGTAGAAAACTATTTGATATCTTTAGGATTGGGTTTTCATCGGTTTCCAACCTTCATAAGGAACGTTCTCTCTCAAGGGCTTTGGAACGCAGTTCGGAACGGCTTGTTCTGGTTGAAGGTGACCCAGGGTCAGGGAAAAGTGTTGCATTACGTCACTTGGCACAGAATCTGGCAGGAAAGGCACACAAATCCAGAAGTCTTAAAAGTCTTATTCCACTGTACATAAACCTTAAACAGTTACGACGTATGGATAATCAGCCCATCGACTATAAGGTAATTGAAAAATTTATCTTAAAGACAATCAACCGGTTCAACGATCGTGATGTCGAGGATTTTCTTGGAGAAGAGTTTAAGAGAGGACTGGAGGAAGGTACCTGGCTGTTCTTATTTGACTCGTTTGATGAAATCCCCGATATTCTGAGTTCAACTGAATCAGACACAACGATTCGCGAGTATGCAGATGCGATCAGCGACTTCCTGCATCGTATGAACCAATGTCGTGGCATCGTGGCTTCCCGTGAATATAAGGGACCGCGTTTTCTCGGATGGCCGAAGTTCAGGATACTTCCCCTGACTCTGGATCGAAAGAGAGAACTGATCAAGCGAACAGGATTAAGGTTGGATGTTCAGAAAGTAGTTACTGAGGGTATTTCTCAATCGACAACAGATTTCCGATATTTGACGGGCAACCCCATGTTCTTGAATCTTTTGTGTGAATACATGAACAAGACCGAGATACCCGAATTTCCCCGGCATACACATAAGATCTTTAATGACTATGTTTGGAAAAGGCTCAAGCATGATGAAGAACGGCTTCAACAGCGTTTTTCGAAAA
>DATDAG010000231.1:0-17088 GCA_036525495.1 Anaerolineales bacterium | reverse complement strand
ATGGTGCCGCAATCCCATAGAGAAGGATAGAGCGGGATATCAGCTTGACGCGCCCGACGAAAACCTGCCTGGAAGCCTTAAATGGATTAGAGCCGAAATTCTGTTCCACGAGCAGATTGGATGGTTCATATAACGGTCTGGAAAATGGAAAGACCCTGACCTGCAACACATTGAACAAAAGGGTGGTTAATATAACAGCAAAAATGAACTGGATCATGACTTTTACGCGGGGTAATTTCAGGAAGTACAAAATGCAGGCTTGCGCCAGGTTCGTGATGGTGATCCCGAATATCACCACTCCCATTGGAATTGTCCATCTAAGCGAAATCCTTCCGTTTTGAAGCAGGAAACAAAAGGAAATCAACGCCAGCGCCGAGAAGATATACGTCTCAAGCATGGAACTCAACAACAGATGTGATGCGCTCGCGCTCAACAGGGATGCCGAAACAAGCGCATAGGAGGTACTGCCAGTCCGTTGTTTTACGATCAACCAAGTCATGAAAACGCATGCTGAACCAGCCAAAGCGCTCAATATGAACGCCGCCTGCAATCTGTCCCCGTTCAACGGAATGGATAACAGCCATGTCAATGGCCGCAGGATCAGCAAAACAGCCGGATGAACTGCGCGGACCGGCAGGATTTCATCTGGTGGCTGGGATGTCAGTCTTTTTATCCAATCAGAGATGTCTGTTTCAAAGTATTGATCGCGGGTATAGTGTCCGGGAAAATTCAGTTGTTGTGTAAAGTTGAAATAGGCCAGGAAGAAAAGAACGGCGAGAAGAATACCCGCCCGGTTCCTTTTCAGGTCATGGATAATTTTCAGGTTCTCGATGGAATGGAAAAGCCCTGCTCGATCGATCGTATTAAACAACCACAATCCTGCACCTGTTGAAATGATCGTCAACCCAAAAAATATTGGATGCAAGGATGGTTCCATAAAGATGAGACGCTGGTCGTACAGACCGGGGAATTGCAGGGAGACTATCAGGGCAAAGATGGGAACAGATGCCGCCACCGCCAGCACGACAAGGGGTACACGGTGTTTATGCCAATCGATATCAAGGAATCCGCTTCGTAAAAGAATCAACAGGGTGGTTCCACAGACAATTTGAAAGAGCAGGCTGATCAATAGGAATGGAATGAGGCCGATAAACAGACTGGAAAAATAAGTTGTCAGGAAATATGCCGGGACAAACCCTGCAAGATAATTATACAGAGCTGTCAGTGTGAGGAGCGCCGGTCTTTTTTCAGGCATGGTCATGGTCCGAACGGCAGGACCGCCTCCAATATTTTGCGGAACAAGTCCATGTTGTTGAACATGATGGCGGTGATGAGGGTAAGCAGGGCAACCTGAAGCCATTTTTTATCTGCAAATTTTTCGAACGACATTCCAAAGAAAAATACAAGCGCATATGTCCAATTGGGAGAGTAAAGCAGGGGATCGTCACCATAATTCATGTGCAGGATAAAGTTGAACACGAGATTCAAGGCAAGCGCCGCCTGTAGGGATGTATTGCGCGGCGATTTGAACAGCTTCCATACAAATATCCCGCCAGCCACGATCAACAAGACAAACCATGTACGCGCCAGCAGGCTCCCGTAACCGATATAGGAGGCGTACAGGTACGCCCCGCGGAAATATCGAATGGTGTTGAAACAGGGAAAGGTACAACCGATCTCCTCGAGCAGGATAAGTGGACGCGGCGCGACAATGCTGAAGAGTGTGATATTCCTGAATATGACGTTTGCGCGGCTGACGGCAACATGGGCGGGAACTTCAAACAGATCGTACCTGTAACTGCTTTCACCTGTAAGGTTTTCGGTAATGTAAAAGGGTTCGCTGGATGGGTAGAGAATGTGCTGTACAAAAGCCAATATGACCGCAAGCGCCAACACAATAAAAACATACATGAAGAGATCCTTTATATTTCGTCGTGTCAGGAAGAATGCGATGCAGGTCTGTATGAAATTCGTGATCGTTATCCCAAAGGTCAACAACCCGAGCGGTACGAGAGATGGGAGGCTCCTGTCTTTGGCTTGCAGTAATACAAGGAATGCAATGAGCGCTGCCGCCGAAAAAATATAGGACTCAAGGAAGACGCTCAAGAGCAGGTGTGATGTCGAAAACCCAAGCAGTGACGCGATCAACAACGAATATGCCGTACTATCTGTCCTTTGCTTGAAAAATGACCATGTCAGATAGGCGCAGATGCCCCCAAAAAGCGAATTGAGCAGGATCGCCGAATGAAACTTCTCCCCGTTAAGGAGCAGGGATAACATCCAGGCCGGAGGGCGGAGGGTGAGAAGCGCGATCGGATGAACGGCTCTCATCGTCATCATTTGATCGGGAGCGGCAGTGATGAAATTAAGCCAGAAGGGAGAGTCGGTGTCGAAATAATTATCTGCGAAGCCATGTTCAGCCTCCACAAGGACAGTCGCCAAGGCATAGGAAGAGATCGCTATGGCGGAGGCAAGCAGAAGTCCGGGGATGTTGCGTTTTATCCAGGTGAAGAAGGGAAATGAGAGCCAGTTGGTTGAGTCCAGTTTTTGGAGAAAGAAGCCCACTCCGATTTGAGATAGGGTGGTCAATCCTAAAAATGAGGGGATGAGTTCTGGGGTGGGCAGAAAGAAATCAAATGAAAAGAGTTCGGGGTATTGCGCGAGGAGACGGAAGGTTAGAATGACCCATAGAATGCCAAGCCCCAGGGTAGCAATGGGGATGAGTTTTTCTTTGGGGTCCTTCTGCATCGTGATTGCGGCATGTGAAAGAATGACATCAAAGATCAACGTAAACATTACATTCAAGAATACGGCGAGAAAAATGAACGCCCCCAGCGAAGGATAAAAGTTTTGGAAAAAACCCAGCGCGAAGAATGACGCCAGCCCACTTATGAGAATAGCGGGAAGATGTTTGAGTTGTTCCAAGAAAAATTTATTCTGCATTCGGTCCCGGCAAACCGCCCGCCGCTTTTGCTTTTTTCACCCCACGCAAAATTGCATCCACCATCACTTCCGCCGCGAACGCGCCAACGGTTGTGACATCCGCTTTACGCGTGCCGCTGGAGAGGGCGAAGATCACATCGCCATCGAGCATGGTATGCGCGGGAAGCATCGTGCGGGCGATGCCGTCCTGCGCCATCTGTGCAACCTTGGTGGCTTGAGCCTTCGTCAACTTTGCGTTCGTTGCTACAACGCCGATGACGGTGTTCGCGCGCGATGCAACCCCAAGCAGCCCGCGCCCAAGCGGTTTTTTCATCATGGCAAGCGTATCAGCAAAATAGCCTTTTCCTCCCACACGCAACGGACCGACATTGCCCGACCTAAGCCCGGCAATGATCTCATTCGTATATGGATTGATGACATCGCCCCAGGCGTTGACCGCGACCAGCGCGCCAACGATGACGCCTCCTCCGATTTCCGCGCTTGCGGTTCCGACTCCCGATTTGGTTGCGAGGTTTGCTCCGAACATTTTCCCAACTGACGCCCCCGTGCCCACGCCGACATTCCCTTCGTTGGGCGCGTCGGCAGAGGCTGAGGATGCCGCGCTGTATCCCATTGTTGAATCAGGACGAACGTCCGCGCGACCGATGTTCAAATCGTAGAGGATCGCCGAAGGGACGATGGGAACTTTCGCCGCGCCGGTGTTGAATCCGATCTTTTTCTCTTCGAGGTATTTCATAACCCCGCTCGCCGCATCCAACCCGAACGCGGAGCCGCCCGATAGAACAATAGCATGGACTTTCTCGACGAGGTTAACAGGATCAAGCAGGTCGGTCTCGCGCGTTCCGGGGGCACCGCCGCGTACATCCACGCCTGCAACGGCTCCCTTGCGGCACAGGATGACGGTACAGCCAGTGAGCGCTTCGCTGTTTTGCGCGTGCCCCACATGAATGCCACGCACATCGGTAATGGCGTTTTTGAGTTGCATTTGATTTGGTTGAATCAGGTGAGAGTCGCGTTAATCATGACCATCATCTTCCTCTTAAAAATCATCCCAAATCGCGGACCAGTTGCAGGAATTCCTTCCACTCCTCCTCGAAGAAGTGTATGGTGACGTTGTTCAACTCCACATGATAGGTGGTCTCGCCGTCGGGTTCATCGGCTTTCCATGCGAAAAAATTGTCGGTCTCTGCGATCGTTTCTGTTTTCGGGTCGTTGTGATTGTCGCTCATTCCTCTTCTCCTTGTTTATCCTTTGTCAGTTCGGAATTTTTATTTTTTTTGTTGAAACGTGAACCCCAGAATTGCATGAATTTTTTTATCAATTCACCGATGCTGGGCGGAGGGGGTTCCGTCTCAGTTTGTGTCCAGGGGTCGAGATCGAACATTTTGCGCATGATGTACCTGCCCAACAACAGGAACGTGGCGAGGAACGGCGCAGCGATGATGACTCCGAGCAGTCCCAACAGGTTGGCGGCGATGAGAGCGGCGACGAGGACAGCCGCAGGATGAACCTTCAATGTGCGCGCCATGATGCGCGGCGTAATGAAGTTATCCATAAACCAGTCAATGACGGAGGTGGTGATCACAACGATTAACATGTAGGTCAGTGCGTTATCTTGCAGTCCGAAAGGTATTACCGGCTGGAAGAATGTGACCAGCGCCATGATGACCCATGTGATGGCAGGACCAATGTATGGCAAAAATTTCGCCGCCCCTGCCAGGAAGGCAATACCGATTGCATATCGCACTCCCATGATGGGCAGGACGATAGAGTAGATGACCAGCGCCAGCAAAAAGATGATGATCTGCCCCCTCAGGAAGGCGTTCCAGATTCGACTGAGTGCACTTCCAAGTTTTTGAAGGTCTTCTGTATAGCCGGGGATTTCGATCTTCAAGAGGTCTTCGCGCAGGCCACTGCTTTCATTCATAACGAAGTAGGAAACGGTCAGGATGAAAATTGTCCACCCGAGGAATTGTGCTGCTCCACCTGCCAGATTGCGAACGAGATTGCCGGTCTGGCCAAGCAAGGGCTGGGTGATCGAAAGGAGTTGACGGCTGAGGTCGTTGAGATCGAACGTCCTCATATCCAATTCAAAAGGACCGAAGTTAAAAACCTGCGTGGAGAGTTGCGTAATGTATCTTGGCAGGTCTCGGATGATACCCTGAATGGAATTGACCAGGCTTTGCACTTGCCCCGCCAGCCCAACGCCGCCCCAGGTTAGCAGTCCGATCAGGATGATGACGATCAGCAGGTATATGATATTGACCGAAAGTTTCCACGGGAGCCGCAGCCCGCGTGAGACGGAGGCGGCTATGGGATGCAGTAAATAAGTGATGATGAAGATCATCAATAATGGTGGGATCAGATTCGAAAAGCGATACAACAGAAAAGCCGCTATGCTGAGTATGACGAACCCAACGAGCAGTTTGGTGGTCGCAGTCCAGCGCGGCGATGTAGTCGTTTTCTCTGTCATGAAAATCTCCAGTCCGCTACTATTCTAGTCAATAGGATGTTCTTTGGCAACCATTTAACAAAAAATCCCCGCAGCGCCAAGGCACTGCGGGGAAAACTTTTACGTCAACATCCACCCAGGAAGGGGAAGAACGTGCACCACAGGAAGTTCGCGTCGATATACCATAGGATGCCCCCGCACAGACACAGGAAGAACAGCACAGCCAAGCCAACAACTACCGGCAGGATGTTCGTCCGTTTGGCAGGCACGGGCTCAGATACCGCGGGCATGGCGGGGCTGGCAGGGACGCTTCCCACATAATCTGAAGGAGGCGGGGGTGGCGGGGTGACAGGTTTTGAAGCCGAAGGCACTACCGCAGCGCGCGGCGAGACCATGGTCGCGCCGGGGTCGTTCGTTGACACCTCGAAGACCAGCACAATCTGCTCGCCGAACGAAACGACCTCACCCGCTTTCAGGACGCGAGGACCTGCCAATCGTTGGCCGTTCACAAACGTCCCGTTGGTCGAGCCGAGATCCTCCAGCACGTACTTGCCTCCCTGATATGTCAGCCGGGCGTGGCGGCGCGAAATTTCCGCATCGTTGATCGTGATCTCATTCGTTGAATCTCGTCCAATATTGAGTTGGTCGCCTTCCAGTGTAAATGTCGCCCCGGGGGTTGGACCCGTCCGCATAATGAGTTGGAATTGAGACGCCATGATTTCTCCTTACGGTCGTGGTATTGAACAAGAGTCTAAAGGTATCAGCCAAAAAAGTCAACTGCATAGTGTTACACTTGACATGCAATTGTACGGGTATACAATGGAGAAGGAGACAAAATGGATAAACTTCCCATCCCTGAGTTTTTCGACGCAGACAAGGTAGGTGTTGTCTGGCGGATTCCCTATGAGGAACGCGCGAAACAGGCACGAGACTGGGCGCTTCAACACAGGCTTCAGCCTGCTTCAACAGACCAGGCACTCTCCTGGCTGATGCTGATCGACGTACAAAACACATTCTGCATTCCCGATTTCGAACTCTACGTTGGCGGCGCCAGCGGACGAGCCGCCGTGGAAGATAACACGCGCCTGTGCGAATTCATCTATCGCAACCTGGGGAGTATCACCCACATCACCGCCACCATGGACACGCACAAAACGACGCAGGTCTTCCACGCCATCTTCTTCGTGGACGCGGATGGGAAACACCCCACTCCCTTCACAGACGTACACGCTGCTGACCTGCGCAATGGCAAATGGAAATTCAACCCCGCCCTCGCCGATCAATTTGGCATCGCCCCCGAATATGGACAGCAGATGATGGTGCATTATGCCGAAGAGTTGGAAAAGAAAGGCAAATACGCCCTTACTGTTTGGCCCTACCACGCCATGTTGGGCGGCATCGGTCATGCGCTTGTGTCGTCTATTGAAGAAGCATTGTTCTTCCACACGATCGCCCGCACTACGCAATATGACATTGAGATCAAAGGCGACAAGCCCTTCACCGAAAACTATTCCGTCGTCGGTCCCGAAGTACTGACCGGGCCCATGGGCGAGACGCTCGGAATGCACAACCAGAAATTCATCGAGCAGTTACAACGATTTGACAGGCTCATCATCGCAGGGCAGGCAAAATCCCACTGCGTTGCATGGACAATCTCCGACCTGCTTGATGACATCAACACTGTTGACCCCGAACTCGCAAAGAAAGTCTATCTGCTCGACGATTGCACCTCGCCCATTGTCATTCCCGGTATGGTGGATCACACGGCCGCGGCGGATGAGGCGTATGCACGCTTCGCAAAAGCAGGGATGTATATCATCCAGGCATCCCAGTTGATCTCAAGTCTTTAATCCTAAATCTATTAACTTTAATCGTAAATCGAGAACCCCCATGTCTATATTCGATAAAAAACGCCTGACCAACGAAACCTTCAAACTCGATATCGAGCGCATGCGCCTCGGCTGGTACTCGGATAAGTACTTCGAGAACATCGGCCGCATGTTGACCGCGCTTGCAGCCGAAGGATATCAATATTCGGGGAATTACCATAACCTGCCCACTGGCATGTCTCCCGAAGACATCGCCGTCGGTAATATCGACGTGGAGATGCAGTGGTTCACGCGCCGTGTGGGGAAAACCACCATCGTCGGTGTGGACAAGGCGCTTGCCATGCTAAGGCACTGCACAGGTTATTGGGATGGTGATACGTTCGTTGACACATCCGATCGGCTCGAAGTCTGGGCGGTGCACGATGGGACCACCGCAAAATCGGATGGAAATCCTCTGCGCGTCGAACCTGTCATCAAAGTGCGCGGGCGTTACCGCGACTTTGCACTCCTCGAAACACCCACGCTTGGCATTCTAACCCGCTCCAGCCGCGTGGCTACGAATGTCTATGAAACGATGCTGGCAGCGCGCGGCAAACCTGTCCTGTTCTTTCCCGCACGCTTCGACCTGCATGAAGTCCAAGCCGCAGACGGCTATGCCTACAATATCGCCTTACAGCGTTTTAACAAGGATCACGCGCGCGACCTGGGTGCATTTGTCTCGACTGATGCGCAGGGAGACTGGTGGGGCGGCGCGGGCGGTGGGACGGTTGCTCATGCGGCAATAGCATCCTTTCTCGGAGACACAGCGGAGGTGATGTTGCAGTTCTCGCGCATCCTGCCTGCGCCCATCCCGCGCATTGCCCTGGTGGATTTCAACAACAATTCCGTGCTCGATACCCTGCGTGTGATGGAGACGCTATTCCAAAAATATAAGGAGTTGAAGGAAACTGGCGACGAGACGGAAGCCACGAAATATATCTTGTTTGGCGTCCGCCTCGACACAAGCGGAAGCCTGCGCGATGTTTCCGTCGAACCTTTGGGCGACCCCGCATTGGACCTCGGAGTGAATCCGCGGCTTGTGTTTACAGTTCGTCAGGCGATGGATTCTGCCTGGGAATCATGGAACATACCCAACGTCTGGAAAGATGCGGCGCGTGAATATTGTCGCAATGTGAAGATCGTTGTCTCTGGCGGTTTCAATCCAGAGAAGATCCGCCGCTTCGAAAGATTGGATGTTCCCGTGGATATTTACGCGGTCGGCTCATCGCTGTTCAACAACAACGGCGCCACTGTGACCGATTTCACCGCGGACGTGGTGCGCGTGAAAGTGCACAACAAATGGATCGACATGCCAAAGGTCGGGCGCGCCCCGCTCGCCAACCCGAATTTGGAGAGGGTGTGGTGATTTTTTTACCGCGAAGAGCGCAAAGATTTTTAAAAGTATTTCTTGGCGACCTTGGCGTGCTTCGCGGTTCAAATAACTCTTTCAATTTTGAATGGAGTCCCCTCCACCTTTTCCTCATCAAACTCCCGCGCCGCAAGATGACCTGCGAACACCGCCTGGGCAATGATGTTCGGCGCTTCGGCATCACCGATAATTCGCAGTGACTGAATCCCCCTCTCCCCTCGGGAGCCCCCTTCGGGGATGATAAGGGAAGGGGTGAGGGATAAATACAACTCATCATTCGGCTTCCTATCCGTCACCAACACCGCTCCATCACACGATAAATCGATTTCATTCCCCGAAATCGTATCCAACAATCGAATTGAATCGTTTTGAATCTCGCTTAGTACATGGCGGGTAAATAGATTCACGCCCAACTTCATCAATTTTGCCTGAACCTTTTCCTGCTCCAGCGTGAACTGTAACCAATAGGAGATCATCGGCGCAGGCGTGACCAAGGACACATCGCATCCGTTTGCAGCAAGCAATTCTGCCAGCACGCCACCCATGTAGTAATGATCATCGTCGTAGATCACAACATTGCCTGTCGGCAGTTTCCCGTCCATCAAGTCATCAGGACTAAACACGTTCTCCAAACCGCATCCTTGAATCGGCTTCCACAAAGTTCTCCCCACCCCATCACGCCGCCAGGTCGCGCCTGTAGCAAGGATGACATTCTGCGCGTCTGATTCCAGAATATCCTCTGCTGTCATCAGGCTGGAGGGATAGACCGCGACATTTTTCATCTTTCCAATTTGCGTCAGACGCCAATCCATCACACGCCGCCACTCGTTCAATCCGGGCAGGGCTGATTCACGAAGCACCCGCCCACCCACTTCCTTGCGTGCATCCAGCAGGGACACTTCATATCCTCGTTGACCCAATGCTCGCGCGCACTCCAGTCCCGCAGGTCCCGCGCCGATGATCATTACTTCCTTATTGCTCTTCTTTAGCGAGATGATCTCAGGATGCCAGCCGCGCCGCCATTCCTCGCCCATGGTCGGGTTCTGTGTGCAACGGATCGGAACATAACGCGTGTCGCCTGTTACACAGATATTGCAGCCGATACATTCACGAATATCTTCGACCCGCCCTTCTTTGATCTTCGTGGGTAGGAACGGATCGGCTATCGAAGGTCTAGCCGCGCCGATGAAGTCCATCACACCACGCTTGATCACCGAGACTATGGAATCGGGCGAGGTGTATCGTCCCACACCCACAACGGGTTTCGTCGTCAATTGCTTCACGAACGAGATATATTTTTCCTGATGCCCCTCCTTGCCAAACCGCGAAGAAACCGAGTCATTGCTCCAGCCGCTGATATTCACATCCCACAGATCGGGTAATTCGGCGAGCATAGCTATCACGTCATAGCCTTCACCTTGATGTGTGATGCCTTCCTCCCCAAGCAATTCATCCACCGTAAAGCGCACAGCCACCGCGCAGGCGTCACCGACTGCATCCTTGGTATCTTCGATCAACTCGCGCAAAAAACGCACGCGGTTCTCAAGCGAGCCGCCGTATTCATCCGTGCGGTCATTGTAGCGTCTTGATATGAACTGGTTCGCGGCTGTCATTTCATGCGCGGCATAACAATAGACAATATCGAAGTCCGCGCGCCTGGCACGCAACGCTGCTTCACGATGCCAGCGTCTTACATTGCGAATATCATCCTTGTCCATGCGGCGGGTTTGGACGGGTTCATAGCCCGAGCCGCCAATCGTCCCCATCGAGCGCGGCGCCAGCGACGGCACGCGCGAATATAAATTCGCGGCATTGATCCCGTTATACGCCAGTTCGATCCCCGCCAGAGCGCCATGTTTATGCACCGAATCCGTCATCAATTGCAAAGCAGGGATATCATCATCGCTCCAGATCCGCCCTTCAACAAATGGCGAGAGATCGCTCGAAAAATGGATCTCCGTCTCTTCGGTGCAGATCACGCCCCAGCCCCCCTCCGCTTTCATGCCGCGCATCGCGGCGAGACCCTGCGGCATGCGATGGCCGAATCCGTTGCAGTGCGGCGCCTGATAAAAACGGTTCGGAGCCGTCACTGGACCGATCCGAACCGTTTCAAAAAGGATATCATATGGATTATTCATGACTCTCCTCCAAATAGGTGACAGTCACTTCGTAAGTGACTGTCACCTTAATAGTTCACCGATAAACTCCACCATCTCGCCTCTTACCTGACGAAAAACCTGCATCTGCTTCTCATCATTTCCCTCCACCCTGGCAGGGTCCACAAAACCGTGATGGACGCGTTTGCCCGCCTTACCATGCCAGACAGGGCATTCCTCCACCGCATCATCACAGACAGTCACAACGATGTCGAAATCCTTAGTGGGTAGATCGTCGATGTGCTTCGACCTCCCCACATGTGCAATGCCGATCTCGTTGAGCGCAGTTGTCACTTTGAGATGGACAAACCCTGCGGGCTTCGTGCCGGCAGAATATGCCTTCCATTCCCTGCCATAGCGGGCATTGACGATCCCCTCCGCCATTTGCGAGCGGCATGAGTTACCAGTGCAGAGGAAAAGGATGGTTTTCATTTATCCGAACCTGCCTGTAATGTAATCCTCCGTCCGTTTTTCCTTCGGAGCGGTGAACATTGTTTTCCCCTCGTCGTATTCAACCAACTCGCCCTGCAGAAAGAACGCGGCATAGTCTGCGGTGCGCCCCGCCTGTTGCACAGAATGAGGCACAAGAATGATGGTGTATTCCTTTTTGAGCTCCTGCAACGCGGCTTCCACTTTACCGGTCGAGATCGGGTCGAGTCCCGAGGTCGGTTCATCGAGCAGGATAATTTCGGGTTGTAGAGCCAGCACACGGGCGAGGCAGATACGTTGTTGTTGTCCGCCAGAGAGGGCAATGGCGGGGTCATCCAGCCGGTCCTTGACTTCGTCCCAGATCGCGGCAAGTTTCAAACTGCGTTCGACGGATTCATCCAAAACAGACTTTCTCTTTTCGCCTGCAAGTTCCAGTCCGTAAGTAAGATTTCCACGGATGCTCAAGGGTAGAACGACCGGGCGTGCAAATACCATGCCCACCTTGCGCCGCAATGCTATGACATCCGTTTTGGGGTCGAGCACATCTTCACTGTCGATCAGAATGCGACCGGAAAATGCTTTTACCTCAGTGAGATCATTGAGGCGATTTAAGCAACGAAGCAGGGTTGACTTCCCGCCTCCTGCCGGACCGAAAAGCACGGTCACAGCTTTTTCGCGGATGTCCAGGCTGATGCCGCGTAAGGACTCGGTGCCATCGGAATATTGAAGCGAGAGGTCTTCTATGATTATTTTATTCATTTTTGATTTACACTCGGCTCACCACTGACGTTTGGCACGGGCACGCGAACGAATAACCGTGGCGATTAAATTCATAGTCAGCACGAACGCCAGAAGGACAAGAGCCGTGCCGTATTGGATCTGGATCGGCATTTCAGGAACTTGAGTGGAAATAACAAAGAGATGATAAGGCAATGCCATCGTCGCATCGAATGGCGAGCCTGGGAGGCGCGGCAAAAAGAACGCCGCGCCCGTGAACAGAATGGGGGCGGTTTCGCCTGCGGCGCGTTCAAGTCCGAGAATGACACCTGTGAGGATGCCTGGTAATGCCTCCTTCAAAACAATACGACGAATGGTCTGCCAACGAGTTGCGCCAAGAGAGATACTCACAGTGCGAAATGCCTGTGGGACCGAGCGTAACGACTCTTCCGCAGTGCTTATGATGACGGGCAGTGTCATGATCGAAAGTGTGAGCGAAGCCGCAAGGATGGATGTGCCGAATTTCAAGAACAAGACGAACAATCCCAACCCGAACAAGCCATATACAACGGATGGAATACCCGCAAGATTGATGATCGCAATGCGGATCGTCCGTGTGAGGGGCGTATCCGCCGCGTACTCTGAAAGATAGATGGCGGCAGCGATCCCCAAGGGGACGGAGAATAACGCCGTTCCCAGCGTCAGATACAGTGTTCCAATAATGGCAGGAAGAATACCGCCTTCACGCATACCATCGCGCGGAAAACCTGTCAGGAATTCGGGTGAAACAGCGGGCGCGCCTTGAACGAGGATGTAAATGACAACGGCAACGATCGGGATCACGGTGAAGACAGCCATCAAGGTGATGCCTGTGAAACCAAGCCTTTGCACGAGATGACGGTTGAGGGAGAATGCACGTTTCATGTTACGACAGTATCCTCTCAGCGCGTTTCTTGGCGCGGAAGACGACCGACGAAGCTGCGATGTTGACACCCAATGAAATCAAGAAGAGAACCATGCCGATGAAGAACAGGACGTGATAATGTGTACTTCCGTTGGCGACCTCGCCCATTTCCGCCGCGATGGTGGCAGTCATTGTGCGGACGGGGGAAAAGATACTGCCGAGTTTTAGCGCCAGGACAGGCGCATTGCCCGTGACCATCATGACCGTCATCGTTTCGCCGATGGCGCGCCCGACGCCAAGCATGACAGCTGTGAGCACGCCCGATTTTGCAGCGGGCAACGTCACGCGCCAGATGGTCTGCCAGCGGGTGGCTCCCAATGCCCAGGCGCCTTCGCGATAGGCACGCGGCACGGAGTCGAGCGCGTCCTCCGCGACCGACACGACGGTCGGTACTGCGATCCCGCCGAGGAGGATGGATCCTGCCAGGGCGGTCAGACCAGTTGGGAGGTCCAGAAAGACGCGCAAGAATGGGGAGAGGACAAGGATACCGAGAAATCCCAAAACAACGGAGGGAAGTCCGCCAAGTAATTCAACGAGAGGCTTGAGGATTTCACGCATCCAGCGCGGGGCGATCTCTGAAATGTATACGGCGGTGCCGATCCCAAATGGAACTGCGATAAGCGTTGCGCCGATGGTGACAATGAGCGAACCTGTGATGAGCGGGAGGATGCCGAAGTGATCTTCAATGGGATACCAGCGGATGTTAAGAAGCGATTTGAGTTCGACTTCCACAAACGTGGGTACGCCTTCGCGCACGAGGAAGAAAAAGATGAGCGCAACAAAAAGTATCGCTGAATACCCCGACACCTTGATGAGTCGGGTAATGATGAATTCACGCCAGTTTAAAGATTTTTCCATGATTCTCCATATGTCATCGCGAGGAAGGTCAAAGACCTGACGAAGCAATCCCTACTTTATGAGAAAGATTGCTTCGTAACCAGCGCTCGCAATGACATAGTATTAGTTCACAGGCACAAACCCAAGTTCTGCCACGATTTCCTGTGCTTCAGCGGAAAGGATCCAATCAAGATATTCCTTGAGCAGACCTTCGGGTTGCCCATTGGTGTACATGTACAGGTCACGCGCAATCGGGTAGGTTTTATCATTCACGGTTGGGATCGAAGGCAGTACATACGCGCCGCCTTCCTGTTCGGCGATGGCGATCATCTTGAGATCATGCGGCACATAACCCAAACCATCATATCCGATCGCGTTCGGGTTCTGCCGCACCTCAACGATGATGCCTTCGGACGATGGGAGCAAAAGAGTGTCCATCGAAAAGAGCGTTTTATCTTCCTTGCTGCTCAGGCGCAAAACCGTTTCGAGAAAATAAACATGCGTGCCTGAATTGGTCTCGCGTGAAAGCCGCACAATGGGACGGTCTTCGCCGCCGACTTCCTTCCAATTGCTGATCTTGCCGCTGTAGATATCTGAAATTTGTTGCAGGGTTAATTGATTGACAGGATTCTCTGGATTCACGATGACCGCGATCGCGTCTCGTGCAATGATGTGTTCAAGCGGTTCGATCCCATTGGACTGCGCCTGCTCGATCTCCTCCTTTTTGATCTGGCGGGAGGCGTTGGCAATATCCACCGTCCCATTGATGAGGGAAGCGATTCCCGTTCCGGACCCTCCGCCCGTTACCGATATTCTGACATCTGAGTGGTCGCCCTGATACTTCTCCGCCCAGGCAAGCGCCAAGTTGACTATCGTGTCTGAGCCTTTGTTCTCGATGTAGGAAGTCTGAGAATCAGATGACGCACCCGAAGATGAACCGAAACTGCACGATGCAATGAGCAATGATGCAAATAAAAGAGTGAAAAGAGAACGTTTCATTGGGGCGAATTATAGCCGAAAGTTTTCAGCACGTCAGTGACATGATAAAATCGCTCCATGTCCGAAATCCAATCTGTATTCTCCGTTCAAAACCTTGATTTCTATTACGGCCCATCGAAGGCGCTTTCAAATATAAGCATCGAAGTGGAACCACACAAGGTAACCGCCCTTATCGGTCCATCTGGGTGCGGCAAATCCACTTTCCTGCGTTGCCTGAACCGTATGAACGATACGATCTCTGGCACGCGAGTTGAGGGAAAGATCCTGCTGGACGGAAAAGACATCTATGCCCCCGATATGGATGTTGTCCTTCTCAGGCAAAAGGTGGGCATGGTCTTCCAGAAACCGAACCCATTCCCGCAGTCCATTTACGATAACGTAGCATTCGGTCCGCGCGTGATGGGCATGGACGTGAACATGGACGAGGTGGTTGAGAAATCCCTGCGTGCCGCAGTCTTATGGGATGAAGTGAAGGACAACCTGAAACAGGATGCGCTGGGATTGTCGCTTGGTCAGCAGCAAAGACTTTGTATTGCTCGTGTCGTTGCCGTGCAACCTGATGTCATCCTGATGGACGAGTCCACGTCCGCGCTTGACCCGATCGCCACACTCAGCATTGAGGAATTGATCGCCGAGTTGAAAAAAGACTACACCATCGTAATCGTCACCCACAACATGCAACAAGCCGCGCGCGTGTCCGATTCCACTGGGCTGTTCTGGCTGGGGGAATTGATCGAATTCTCCGATACGAACGAAATGTTCACCCGTCCCAAGCAGGAATTGACCGAAGCGTATATCACAGGGAGAATGGGGTAGTGAATTTGTGTACCGACAAAAAAATCCGCCAGCGAAACTGGCGGATTTTTTATCCTAACCTTGTTTTTGTTGCTTCCAGAACTCATCGTCGGTGGCTTTGACTTCGGTCATTTCGCCTGTAACGATGAAGATCGTCCGTTCGCAGATGTTGGTCACGCGGTCGGCGACGCGTTCAAGATTGTGCGCCACCCATAACAGCCAGTTGGCACGTTCGATATTTTTCGGGTCCTGGATGATGAAGGTCATCAGTTCGCGATAGATCTGATTGTAGAGCGCATCCACTTCATCATCCTCGATGGGAAGCGCCTTTGCTACATCCAGGTCTTCGTTGACAAAAGCGGTAAGAGAGCGGTGGAGCATGTCTGCTCCTTTTTGCGCCATGCGCGGGATATCTATCAGGGGTTTAAGCAGGGGCTCATCACCCATGCGGATGTTGATGTTGGCGATGCCCTTGGCATAGTCGCCCATACGTTCCAACTCGGAGATAATCTCCATGGTGGATGCCAGCAGGCGCAGGTCGTGCGCCATTGGCTGTTGGGTGGCGATCAGGATCATTAACTGGTTTTCAATGTCGAAACGCTTCTTGTTGATGAGTTTGTCTGCCTTGAGAATCTCTTCGGAGGCTTTGACATCCCGTTTCTTCAACGCTTCAACCGTATTCAGAATCGCCTGCTCCACCATACTGCCAAGGACGAGCACCTCGTCTTTGACTTGTTGTATCTCAGATTCAAAAGTTTTTCGTAACATAAGTACCTCTCAATGATCTCAATCAATTATACATTAACCAAACCTACCGGTGACGTAATCTTCCGTACGTTTGTCTTTAGGGTTGGTGAAGATGTGTTTTGTATCGTCAAACTCGATGACTGTTCCGGAACGCTCGCCGTCCTTTGAGAGAATCATCGTGGCGGTGTAATCCGAGGCGCGGGCGACTTGCTGCATGTTATGCGTGACAATCAAATTATTCGCGGTACCTCTACGCTTTGGCATTAAAGACTCCAGAGCCCGGGAGGATATCCGGGCTCTGGTGAGGAGGAGAGAATGTGATTTTTCTGGAGCGATCTATCAGCGTTTTTTCGACTCACTCTGCTGGCACAGATATGCGACCCGCTTCTGTCTCGCGTCCATGGTTATAACCACAAGCAAACCAAACACCATCAAAAGGAGGAGAATAACCATTGGTCATAGGATAGCACGGACTCCCAAATCCGTGCTTTACAGGGGGTTTGCCAACGCAAAACAATTATGCAAATGATTAAACTAACGGAATCGAAAAGAAAACTGTACTCCCCTGCCCTTCGACGGCAAAACCGTCCTTTTTGAGGTTGTAGGCGAGGGTGTCACTCAGTGCGGGTTCGTCTTCTACAACGAGGATTGTCACAGGCATATTGTTAACGGGTAGTGGTCAAGTTGAAGTGATTTGTGTTACAGTGTGCGAATGATAGCCAAACTTGTTGTGTACAAATGTCGAAACTGTGATAGCCAAAATATCGTCAAGAATGGTCATAATGCCAGCGGCAGTCAACAATACGGGTGCA